>NZ_JBNNWE010000067.1:0-32714 GCF_050280905.1 Pseudomonas sp. NPDC086278 | reverse complement strand
TGTGAATGGCTTTGCTTGGGCAGGCCTTTGGCCGCCCGCGCATTGACGTACGTGCCTTTGCCGATCACCCCGGTGAGAAAGTTTTCGTAAGTCAGTCGAGACTCAGGTCAACAAGCGTCTGCAGCAGACTGCCCAAAAGGCCAAGATTGCTGGCTTCCGTCCAGGCAAAGTGCCAATGAGCGAAATCAAGCGCCGCTTCGGTGCCGATGCGCGTCAGGAAGCTGTAGGCGACGTGATCCAGTCTTCTTTCTACGAAGCTGTTGTTGAGCAGAAGCTGAACCCGGCTGGCGCTCCTTCGATCGAGCCAAAGTCGATCGAAGCTGGCAAAGATCTGGAATACGTTGCAGTTTTCGAAGTGTTCCCTGAGTTCACCGTTGCTGGCTTCGACGGTATCGCTGTCGAGCGCCTGAGCGCTGACGTGGCTGATGCCGATCTGGACAAAATGCTGGAAATCCTGCGCAAGCAGAACACTCGTTTTGAAGTGGCCGATCGCGCTGCACAGAACGAAGACCAGCTGAACATCGATTTCGTTGGCAAGGTCGACGGTGAAGTGTTCGCTGGCGGTTCCGCCAAAGGCACGCAACTGGTGCTGGGTTCCGGTCGCATGATCCCTGGTTTCGAAGACGGTCTGGTTGGCGCCAAAGCCGGCGAAGAGCGTGTTCTGAACCTGACCTTCCCTGAGGACTATCAGAACCTCGACCTGGCCGGCAAGACAGCTGAGTTCACCGTCACCGTGAACACTGTTTCCGAGCCAAAACTGCCAGAGCTGACCGAAGAATTCTTCGCTCAATTCGGCATCAAGGAAACGGGTCTGGAAGGCTTCCGCACCGAAGTTCGCAAGAACATGGAGCGCGAACTGCGTCAGGCGATCAAATCCAAGGTCAAGAATCAGGTAATGGACGGTCTGCTGGCCACCAACCCGATCGAAGTGCCAAAGGCGCTGCTGTCCAACGAAGTTGATCGTCTGCGTGTGCAGGCTGTTCAGCAGTTCGGCGGCAACATCAAGCCTGATCAACTGCCGGCCGAGCTGTTCGAAGAGCAAGCCAAGCGCCGCGTTGTGCTGGGTCTGATCGTCGCTGAAGTGGTCAAGCAGTTCGACCTCAAGCCTGACGAAGCCCGCGTTCGCGAGATGATTCAGGAGATGGCTTCGGCTTACCAAGAGCCTGAGCAGGTTGTGTCCTGGTACTACAAGAACGACCAGCAACTGAACGAAGTTCGTTCGGTTGTGCTGGAAGAACAAGTTGTGGATACTGTTCTGCAGAAGGCTAATGTGACCGACAAGTCGGTCTCTTACGAAGAAGCAGTCAAGCCGGTAGAAGCTCCACAAGCCGACTGATCGTTTTTTGCGGTAAGAAGTAATCACCATAAGCCAGCCTTCGTGCTGGCTTATGCGTATTCAAGACATAACTATTTGGGAGTGACTGCAGAGCATGTTCCGTAATTCGTATATTCAGCAGAACTCTGATATCCAGGCCGCAGGCGGCCTGGTCCCGATGGTTGTCGAGCAGTCCGCTCGTGGCGAGCGCGCCTACGACATTTATTCGCGCCTTCTCAAGGAGCGAGTCATATTTCTGGTCGGCCCGGTAGAGGACTACATGGCCAACCTGATCTGTGCGCAACTGCTGTTCCTTGAAGCGGAAAACCCGGACAAGGACATCCATCTCTATATCAACTCCCCGGGCGGTTCGGTAACGGCGGGCATGTCGATCTACGACACCATGCAGTTCATCAAGCCAAACGTGTCGACCACCTGTATCGGTCAGGCGTGCAGCATGGGCGCATTCCTGTTGACGGCCGGTGCACCCGGCAAGCGTTTCTGCTTGCCGAACTCGCGTGTGATGATTCACCAGCCATTGGGCGGTTTCCAGGGGCAGGCGTCGGATATCGAAATCCACGCCAAGGAAATCCTCTTCATTCGTGAGCGTCTCAACACGCTTATGGCCAAGCACAGCGGGCACACTCTTGAAGAAATCGAGCGCGATACCAACCGCGACAATTTCATGAGTGCAGAAGCCGCGCGTGACTACGGGTTGATCGATGAAGTGATCAACCAGCGCCCCGCTTAAAATAAGCAGCTCAAAATAGGCTTGGTCGGCGGGTCTGATCACGAGCGGGCTTGAAAAAGCCCGCAATAGCCTTCATCTTGTGTTGCAAGCCTATCGGATTTGGATCGAACGAATGACTGACACCCGCAACGGCGAGGACAACGGCAAATTGCTCTATTGCTCCTTCTGTGGCAAAAAGCCAGCATGAAGTGCGTAAGTTGATTGCCGGCCCCTCGGTCTTTATTTGCGACGAGTGCGTCGACCTGTGCAATGACATCATCCGTGAGGAGGTGCAGGAAGCCCAGGCCGAAAGCAGCGCGCATAAATTGCCTTCGCCAAAAGAAATCAGCGGCATCCTTGATCAGTATGTGATTGGTCAGGAGCGTGCGAAAAAGGTTCTGGCAGTAGCGGTGTACAACCACTACAAACGCCTGAATCAGCGTGACAAAAAGAATGACGACGTCGAACTTGGCAAGAGCAACATCTTGCTGATCGGCCCGACAGGCTCGGGTAAAACCTTGCTTGCGGAAACACTGGCCCGCTTGTTGAACGTTCCGTTCACCATCGCCGACGCAACCACTCTCACCGAGGCCGGTTACGTAGGTGAAGATGTCGAGAACATCATTCAGAAGCTGCTGCAGAAGTGCGATTACGACGTAGAAAAAGCCCAGATGGGCATTGTCTACATCGATGAGATCGACAAGATCTCGCGCAAGTCTGACAACCCGTCGATCACCCGGGACGTTTCCGGCGAAGGCGTGCAGCAGGCCCTGCTCAAGTTGATCGAAGGCACGGTCGCTTCCGTTCCGCCTCAAGGTGGTCGCAAGCATCCGCAGCAGGAATTCCTTCAGGTCGACACCCGTAATATCCTGTTCATCTGCGGTGGTGCGTTCTCCGGTCTGGAAAAGGTTATTCAAAACCGTTCCACCAAAGGCGGCATCGGTTTCAACGCGGAAGTGCGCAGCAAGGAAGAAGGCAAGAAGGTCGGTGAGTCCCTGCGTGAAGTCGAGCCTGACGATCTGGTCAAGTTCGGTTTGATCCCGGAATTCGTTGGTCGTCTGCCGGTACTGGCCACGCTGGACGAGCTTGACGAGGCTGCATTGATGCAGATTCTCACCGAGCCGAAAAATGCGCTGACCAAACAGTATGCCAAGCTGTTCGAGATGGAAGGTGTAGACCTGGAGTTCCGGGCCGACGCGCTGAAATCCGTCGCCAAACGCGCCCTGGAACGTAAAACCGGTGCTCGTGGCTTGCGGTCGATTCTCGAAGGTGTATTGCTCGACACTATGTATGAAATCCCCTCGCAGTCCGAGGTGAGCAAAGTAGTGATCGATGAAAGTGTCATCGAAGGCAAGTCCAAGCCACTGTATATCTACGAAAATAGTGAGCCTGCTGCCAAGGCCGCGCCAGACGCTTAAGCGTCACGCAGCCGGGATAAAGAAGGGGCCTTCGGGCCCCTTTTCTTTTAAAGCGCTTTAACACCCTCTTTACGCTTGTTTTTTTTGAAAGCAGCCCCCATCTTGGTTTCAAGCTCACTTCCATCTGTTTACGGCCATATGGCCGCCGTAGAGGCGAAATCATGAAGACAACCATCGAATTGCCTCTCCTGCCATTGCGTGATGTTGTGGTTTATCCGCACATGGTTATCCCGCTGTTCGTGGGGCGCGAGAAATCCATCGAAGCCCTCGAGGCTGCGATGACGGGCGACAAGCAGATCCTTCTGCTGGCTCAGCGAAACCCTGCTGACGACGATCCCGGTGAAGATGCACTTTATCGCGTAGGTACTATCGCTACCGTCCTGCAGCTGCTCAAGCTGCCTGATGGCACGGTCAAAGTTTTGGTTGAAGGCGAGCAGCGGGGCGCGGTGGAGCGCTTCAGCGAAGTGGACGGCCACTGCCGCGCCGAAGTCTCGCTGATCGACGAAGTCGACGCGCCTGAACGCGAGTCGGAAGTGTTTGTCCGTAGCCTGTTGGCTCAGTTCGAGCAATATGTGCAGTTGGGCAAGAAAGTCCCGGCTGAAGTCCTGTCGTCGCTCAACAGCATCGACGAGCCGGGGCGCCTGGTCGACACCATGGCCGCGCACATGGCCTTGAAGATCGAGCAGAAACAGGAAATCCTCGAAATCATCGATTTGTCGGCCCGGGTCGAGCACGTTCTGGCGTTGCTGGACGCCGAGATCGATCTGCTGCAAGTCGAAAAACGCATTCGCGGTCGTGTCAAAAAACAGATGGAACGCAGCCAGCGTGAGTACTACCTGAATGAGCAAATGAAGGCCATTCAGAAAGAACTCGGCGACAGCGACGAAGGCCACAACGAAATCGAAGAGCTGAAAAAGCGCATCGATGCCGCCGGCCTGCCAAAAGATGCCTTGGCTAAAGCCCAGGGCGAGCTGAACAAGCTCAAGCAAATGTCGCCAATGTCCGCAGAAGCGACGGTGGTGCGTTCGTACATCGACTGGCTGGTTCAGGTGCCGTGGAAGGCGCAGAGCAAAGTACGTCTGGACCTTGCGCGCGCCGAGGACATCCTCGACGCAGACCACTATGGTCTGGAAGAAGTCAAAGAGCGGATTCTCGAATACCTCGCCGTGCAAAAACGCGTGAAGAAAATTCGTGGTCCGGTGTTGTGCCTGGTCGGTCCTCCGGGCGTGGGTAAAACCTCGCTGGCGGAGTCGATTGCTCACGCCACCAACCGTAAATTCGTGCGCATGGCCCTGGGTGGTGTGCGCGATGAAGCGGAAATTCGTGGTCATCGCCGTACTTACATCGGTTCGATGCCAGGAAGATTGATTCAAAAGATGACAAAGGTAGGCGTCCGCAACCCGCTGTTCCTGCTCGATGAAATCGACAAGATGGGCAGCGACATGCGTGGCGATCCGGCGTCGGCGTTGCTGGAAGTGCTCGACCCCGAGCAAAACCACAACTTCAACGATCATTACCTGGAAGTCGACTACGACCTGTCCGATGTGATGTTCCTTTGCACCTCGAACTCCATGAATATTCCGCCAGCCTTGCTGGACCGGATGGAAGTGATTCGTCTGCCGGGTTACACCGAAGATGAGAAGATCAACATCGCCGTCAAATACCTCTCGCCGAAGCAGATCACGGCCAACGGCCTGAAGAAAGGCGAGCTGGAATTCGACGCCGAAGCGATCCGCGACATCATCCGCTATTACACCCGCGAAGCCGGTGTGCGGGGGCTGGAGCGCCAGATTGCCAAGGTTTGCCGCAAGGCCGTCAAAGAACACGCGATGGAAAAGCGCTTCTCGGTGAAAGTCACTGCCGACATGCTTGAGCATTTCCTGGGCGTGCGTAAATTCCGCTACGGCCTGGCTGAATCGCAGGACCAGATCGGTCAGGTCACCGGGCTGGCATGGACTCAGGTTGGCGGCGAATTGCTGACGATCGAAGCCGCTGTCGTGCCGGGTAAAGGTCAATTGATCAAGACCGGTTCGTTGGGTGACGTCATGGTCGAATCGATCACCGCAGCCCTGACCGTGGTCCGCAGTCGTGCCAAGAGCCTGGGCATTCCCCTGGACTTCCACGAGAAGCGCGACACGCATATCCACATGCCGGAAGGGGCAACCCCGAAGGACGGCCCTAGCGCCGGTGTAGGCATGTGCACGGCGCTCGTGTCGGCATTGACCGGGATTCCCGTGCGCGCCGACGTGGCCATGACCGGGGAAATTACCCTTCGCGGTCAGGTGTTGGCGATTGGTGGTTTGAAAGAAAAACTGCTTGCTGCCCACCGTGGTGGAATCAAGACAGTGATCATTCCTGAAGAGAACGTACGCGATCTGAAGGAAATTCCTGACAATATCAAGCAAGATCTGCAGATTAAACCGGTTAAATGGATTGACGAGGTCCTGCAAATTGCGCTGCAATACGCGCCGGAGCCGCTGCCTGATGTGGTTCCAGAGATCGTTGCAAAGGATGAAAAACGCGAGTCTGACTCTAAGGAAAGAATTAGCACGCATTAGTACGCATTTGCCTGGGGGGCTTCCTTGACAGCTTTTTAGAGCCCTTGTTATAAAGCGGCTCTTAAGTGTCTGTAGGCCATTCAGCACTCGTTTTTGCTTTCACCAAAAAAACTTAGAATCATACTCAAATAGATATAAGGGGACTTAGAGTGAACAAGTCGGAACTGATTGATGCTATCGCTGCATCCGCTGATATCCCGAAAGCTGCTGCTGGCCGTGCGCTGGACGCTGTAATCGAATCCGTCACTGGCGCTCTCAAGGCTGGCGACTCCGTTGTTCTGGTTGGTTTCGGTACTTTCTCCGTGACTGATCGTCCGGCTCGCATTGGTCGTAACCCACAGACCGGTAAGACGCTGGAAATCGCAGCCGCCAAAAAACCAGGTTTCAAAGCCGGTAAAGCGCTGAAAGAAGCTGTCAACTAAGTTCACATCAGGTTTTTGCCTATCCGGGTCGGGGTCATGCCTGACCTGGCAGCGGAGCGGTAGTCCAGTCGGCAAGTTGTCGTTCTGAGACACCGAGGGTCGCAAGCTCGACCCTCGGTCCGCTCCGCCAGTTACGAGAAGGCGCATCCCCGGATGCGCCTTTCTTCTATCCGGATTCTACCCACGCTCCACGGTTGCCTAATTTTTGAAGTTCAACCGTTTCTGGGGGACGCATGCTGCAGAATATCAGGGACAATTCACAAGGCTGGATTGCCAAGACCATTATCGGAGTCATCGTTGCACTGATGGCTCTGACCGGTTTCGATGCCATTTTCAAGGCCACTACGCACAGCAATGATGCGGCCAAGGTCAACGGCGAAGAAATCAGCCAGAACGAGCTGAGCCAGGCGGTCGATATGCAACGCCGTCAGCTCATGCAACAGCTGGGCAAGGATTTCGACGCTTCCTTGCTTGATGAAAAAATGCTGCGCGAATCGGCCCTCAAAGGCTTGATCGACCGCAAACTGCTGCTGCAAGGCGCAGAAAACTCGAAATTCGCTTTCTCCGAAGCGGCGCTGGATCAGGTTATTTTGCAAACGCCTGAATTTCAGGTCGACGGCAAATTCAGCGCTGAGCGTTTCGACCAGGTGATTCGTCAACTGGGCTATAGCCGTATGCAATTCCGCCAGATGCTGGCTCAGGAAATGCTGATCGGTCAGTTGCGTGCTGGCCTGGCCGGTAGCGGGTTTGTCACCGATGCACAGGTGCTGTCTTTTGCCCGCCTGGAAAAACAGACCCGCGATTTCGCCACGCTGAACGTGAAGGCGGATCCGGCGGCTGTGAAGCTGACCGACGACGAAGTCAAAGCCTACTACGACGAGCATGCCAAGGAGTTCATGACGCCGGATGAGGTGGTCATCGACTACCTCGAATTGAAGAAGGCTTCCTTCTTTGATCAGGTCGCCGTCAAGGACGAAGACCTGCAAGCGGCGTATCAGAAAGAAACCGCGAACCTTTCCGAGCAACGTCGGGCCGCGCACATTCTGATCGAAGTAAACGACAAAGTGACCGAGGCGCAAGCCAAGGCCAAGATCGAAGACATTCAGGCACGTCTGGCCAAAGGCGAGAAATTCGAGGCGTTGGCCAAAGAGTTCTCCCAGGATCCGGGTTCGGCCAACAATGGCGGTGACCTCGGCTACGCAGGTCCTGGCGTTTATGACCCGGCTTTCGAAAAGGCACTGTATGCCTTGGCGAAGGATCAGGTGTCCGAGCCGATCCGTACCGACTTCGGTTTCCATTTGATCAAGCTGCTGGGTGTTGAAGCGCCGGAAGTTCCGACCTTTGCCAGCCTGAAGGACAAGCTGACGCGTGAGCTGAAAGCCCAGCAAGTCGAGCAGCGTTTTGTCGAAGCGACCAAGCAACTGGAAGACGCATCGTTCGAAGCGTCCGATCTGGCTCAGCCGGCTCAGGACTTGAAACTGACCGTTCACACCTCCAAGCCATTTGGTCGTGAGGGTGGCGAAGGTATTGCGGCCAACCGTGCCGTGGTCACTGCAGCGTTCAGTCCAGAAGTGCTGGATGAAGGTGCCAATAGCACCGCCATCGAACTTGATCCGGAAACCGTAGTGGTGGTGCGCGCCAAGGAGCATTTGAAGCCTGCGCAACTGCCGCTGGAAAGCGTTGCCGCCAGCATCCGCACGCAATTGGCCAAGGAGCACGCAAGTGCTGCCGCCAAGACCAAGGCTGATGAGCTGATCGCCAGTCTGCGCGACGGCAAGGCGCCGCTGAACAAGGCGATTGACGGGCAGAACTGGAAAGTCATCGAAGCGGCGACTCGCGCCCAGGAAGGGGTTGACCCAACCGTGCTGCAAGCGTTGTTCCGTATGCCGAAACCGGCCGCCAAGGACAAACCGACCTTCAGCAGCGTGACCCTGGCCGATGGCAGCCTGGTGATCGTGCGTCTGAATGGCGTGAACGAAGCGGCTGCGCCGACCGATGAAGAGAAGGCTCAATACCGTCGCTTCCTCGCGTCGCGCATTGGCCAGCAAGACTTCGCGGCGTACCGCAAGCTGCTGGAGAGCCAGGCCGAGATCAAGCGTTACTGATGCCTGATTGAACTGCGCGCGATACGAAAACCCCGGCCGAAAGGTCGGGGTTTTTTTATGGGCACTTTTCCGAAAATGACTGTCAATAACCTGTAACCGTTTTAAGACACTAATCGATACTCCGCTAAGCAACGATCTGTTGCACAATACGCCCCGGACCGTTTTCCTCAGGATGTTCAATGTTTAATACATTTCCCATGCGTTTCGTCGGGCTGGCACTGATGCTGGCTGCTGCTGCCGGTTGTTCATCGAAGAAAGCCGCC
Source organism: Pseudomonas sp. NPDC086278 (assembly GCF_050280905.1). Classification (NCBI taxonomy): domain Bacteria; kingdom Pseudomonadati; phylum Pseudomonadota; class Gammaproteobacteria; order Pseudomonadales; family Pseudomonadaceae; genus Pseudomonas; species Pseudomonas sp. NPDC086278. Next base: position 23,903 of record NZ_JBNNWE010000067.1, on the reverse strand, counting down.
ATCTATGAGCATGAGAACTTCGACGACTCCGGTACGTTCTCGCGCAATTACCCGGTGACCGATGCGCAAACCTGCGAAGCGGCTCGCCGCGCCTTGCTGAGCCAGGGCTACATCATTACCAGCAGCGATCCGAAGCTGGTCAGCGGGCATAAGAGCTTTCAGCAAACCGGCGAGACCCATATGGAGATCAGCTTCAGCGTGGTCTGTGCCGATGATGGCAGCGAAGGCCACCACGCGACGATGTTCGCCAACGCCCTGCAGGACCGCTATGCGCTGAAGAAGACCAACAACTCTGCCAGTCTCGGGGTTGGCGTGCTGGGTTCGGTGTCGATGCCGATCGGCTCGTCCGACGACTCGATGGTCAAGGTCGCCAGTGAAACCGTCTCGTCGGCCAAGTTCTATGAACGTTTCTTTGCGCTGGTCGAATTGTTCCTGCCGCCAGAAGCGAAGAAGGCGGCGCATATCACCGAGAAACCGAAAACCGACCTCGGCGTGCCTGAAGCCAAGGCCGCACCGGCGCCGGCGCCGTTAGCACCAGCCCCGGCACCTGCCGCAGAACCGACGCCAGCGCCAGCGCCAGCCCCGGTCGCGGAACCCACACCCGCACCGGCACCCGCCGCTTCGGAACCCGTTGCGCCGCCTGCCGAGTCGGCACCGATTACGCCGGTTGAAACCACCGAACCGGCACCGTCCACCGAGACTGTCACGCCGCCGCCGGAATCGACCTTGCCGCCGCCGAGCGAGCCGATTCCAGCGATGCCTTCCTCCGGTCAGTAAATCGCCTGCAAATGGCTCAGGAGCGGATTACGCCGCTCCTGAGCTGGCTCTCAAATTGATCTGCATCACTCCGGGCCGCATCCCTGCCGCCTCTGTCGAAAAATCCTCTGATAAATTCCTGACCGCCTGCTACGTTTTAACAAGTAGCCGCTGAGCGGCGCGCGCGCGTCATTTTTCTTTCACATGGGCACTTTATGCTCAGGGCGTTGGTCATTTATTCAGGCATTTTTTAAACGAGCGGTGGGGGACTGGAAATGGACGATTATCAAGAAGAGCTGCTCGAGTATCAGGCGTTCGAACTGGACCCGCTGGAACCCGCTGAAGACGCAACCGAGCTGTAACGTCAGGCGGATTGGCGATGACTGCGGCGAAACTCGCCGGGAGTCTGGCCAGTCCAGCGTTTGAAGGCGCGCTGGAACGCTTCGGCTGAAGCGAACCCCAGCAGGTAGGCGATTTCCCCGAACGCCAGTTCAGTGTCGCGAATGTAAGTCATGGCGAGGTCACGACGGGTGTCGTTGAGAATTGCGCGAAATTGCGTGCCTTCCTCGGCGAGTTTGCGGCGCAAGGTCCAGGTCGGCAGCTTCAAGCGTGCCGCCACTTCTTCCAGGTCGGGTTCCCGGCCACCATTGAGCAACGGCCCCAATAGCTGAGTGATGCGTTCACGCAGGCTGCGGGTGCGCGTCAGTTGCTCCAGCTCGCGCTCACAGACTTGCAGCAAGTGCCGCCAGGTGCTCGGGCAGTGTTCCGGGTTACGTTGGGCCAGGCTTTCGAGGTTCAGGCGCAGTTGGTTATGCTCGGCGCCAAACTGAATCGGGCAGTCGCCGAGTGCCCGATATGCGTCGCGATAATCCGGTGCTTCGAACTCGATCTCGATGCGTTCGGCGCGCAACGGGGCAGGGCTCACGCTGGATAACTGCTGCAACCAGCCGGCGATGATCGAATCGATCACGAAGCGGTTGTAGGCGTTGTAAGGGCTGATGGAATAGAAGCGCAGCCATGCGCCTTGAGCGTCTTCATGAAAGCTCGACTGCCCACGATAGTTGGAGCCGTAAAGCGCTTCGAAGCGAATCAGGCAACGCGCTGCTTCACGAACTGTCGGCGCCTGCGCGGCGGTCACGCCAGCCAATCCCGCCTGGCTCAGGCGACTGAGTTGGCCCATGCGCAAACCCAGCGCCGGGTTTTCAGTCAGTTGAATCGCGCCGTGTCCCAGGCGCATGTAGCGCGGAATCGACAACCGCGCACCAGCCTCGGCCAAGCGCGCGGCATCCAGACCGTATTGTTCGAGCAGCGGTTGCGGGTCCGCACCGTGGCTGCGCACGGCGTCGGCGAGGCTATGGACAAAGCCCACCGACAAATCCCCAAGGCGCATCGGCAGCGGTTTCATGATTTACAACCAGAGGTTCAGCAAGCGTGCGCCACGGCTATTGCCGTCGACGAAATGCTGGCCGTTGCTACTGAGAAAACTTTGACCAGCACTGCCTTGATCCCAGAACTGGCCACGCAGGAACACGCTGATGCCGGCGATGGCCTGGCTGCTCGGCGGTTGCGCGGTCAGTGTCAGGCGATGCCAGGCCTGTCCTTCGCTGAGTTCACCGGCCTTGAGGCTGACCGAGCTCGGCGTGGACAGACCTTTATAGCCGCGCCATGGTTTGTCCCAGGTGCCGCGCCCAACCACATAAGCCGGAACCGCCACCAACTGCGCGCCCTGAGCGTCGAGCTTGCGGTAATTGTCCGGGTACCAGCTGTCGCTACCGATCAGCACGCCCAGGCGTCCGGCCGGGGTGTCGACCACGTTCGGGGAATGTTGCTCATCGGCCTCGATAACGTCCTGTTGATCGAACACCGGGTGCATCTGGCGCTGCGGTTGGCCGATCGGCAGGCCATCGCGGCCAAACACCACGCTGCTGTTGTACAGCGCGCCGCGGCCGATTTTCAGCCGACCGTCGCTGACGCTTGGCTCGGGCAATACGATGGTGCCGGCCACCAGCGTCACGTGAAATTCTTTGGCTAGCCCACCGAACAGCGCCTGGTAGTTCTTGGCCATGTCTTTGGCTTTCATCCGCAGGTGCGCATCGTCCATTCGACTGTCGCCCTTGGCGCTTGCCAACGCGCGCAGGAACTCCAGCGGATTGCTCGCCGCCAGCCAGTTCATTGCTTCCTTGAGGGTGCTGGCCTGGTACAGCTCATCTTTCTCGCCGCTGACCATCAGCCAAGTGCCGATATGTTCAGGCAATACGACCACGGTCTTGTCGTTCAGCAAGCCTTGGTCCTGGGCTTTCTGCAGATACGCCGCGAGTTTGCGGTGCAAGCGCTCGGGGCTTTGATAGTCGGTAGGAAACAGCTCGGGCTGGATGCCCAGCAGGTTGCCGCGATCGGCCGGGGTGCCTTGATCGACCGCCAGATTGATCCGCAGGTCCGACAGGTAGTGACCCACCGGGCGATCTGCGGCCCACATCGCGTAGGTGGTGAGGGCAGCAATTAATGCCATGGAGAACGTCAGGTACAAAAGTTTGCGCATGGGGAAACAGTCAACGGCCGTGTGCAGGCATGGATGTCGTGTGGATTTGAATCGAGGATAAAGGGAATCAAAGGGTTACGGGGGGAAAATCTGTTTTCTCTGGCTGATTTCTCGCTTGCGTCTGAATTTCAACGGTTAAGCGCAGCAATAACTGAATCAGAAAAGGGGAGGAGTGCTGGCGGGTTCCGGGTTTGGCGTCCTTCACGCCGAGGAGATCATGTTGATATAGATGGAGTCCAGGGCTGTGGTCGAGACACCTGCACCTTCGCGAATGGTCAGTGAACGCCTGGAGCGTTGGTTTTGATACTAAGCGGCGTGATTCAGTATGAATTTCCAGGAAGTATCAAACGTGCTCCAGGCGCGTGTGCTGCGGTTTAGGCGTTTGTCTTGCCTAACCAGCGATAAGTCAAGCCGCCGATCATTGCGCCCATTATCGGCGCTAGCCAGAAGAGCCACAGTTGTTCGATCGCCCAGCCGCCGACAAACAGTGCGGGACCGGTGCTTCGAGCGGGGTTAACCGAGGTGTTAGTGACCGGTATCGAAATCAGATGGATCAGCGTCAATGCGAGACCAATCGCAATAGGTGCCATCCCCGCCGGCGCACGTTTGTCAGTGGACCCCAGAATGATCAAAACAAACATCGCGGTCATGATCAGTTCGGTAGTGAACCCCGCGATCATCGAATAACCAGCGGGTGAGTGCTCACCATAACCGTTCGCGGCAAAGCCGTTGGCGGGATCAAATCCAAATTTTCCACTGGCGATGAAGTACAGAAGCGCCGCTGCGATAGTCGCACCGATAACTTGTGCAATAACGTAAGCCGGTAACTCTTTGGCCGGAAACCGGCCACCGAATACAAGCCCGACCGAGACTGCAGGATTGAGGTGGCAACCCGATATATGCCCGATGGCAAATGCCATGGTCAGTACTGTCAAGCCAAAGGCTAATGAAACCCCCAACATGCCAATACCACCTTCACCCGGTGATACGGCAAGAATCGCGCTGCCACAACCTCCAAGTACAAGCCAGAACGTACCGATTAACTCTGTTGTTGAACGTTTAAGAAGGGACATAAGAGTGCCTTATAAAGAGTGGGGGCGGGACTCTAGTCAAAAAGGCGTGTTAGCTCTTTAGGCGATTTCTTAAAAGTTCTGATGATTCACGCTCGGGGTGTATTAACTTTCGAGGTGTTGAATTTTTCCTGTGGTTTTTTAGGGTTTGCCTGATAGTCACTCTGGTAGCAGGCTCTTACTCTGAGGGCATGAAGCTAAAACACTTTTTAAAATCGACAGACTCGTTCTTCTCGACGCCCAAAGCGGCGCGCAAGCTGCTGCGCCTGTTTGCCAAAGTCTTGGTGGGTGGCCTGGTGGGCGTAACGATGATTGGACTCGGGGCTATTCTCAGCAATGAGATTTCCGTGCGCCAAAAGCAGATGAGCGATGCAATTGCCGATGCCCGGGTGTTCTTCACTCAGCGCGAAGAGCTGATGCGCAGCCTGGATCTGCTGGTTTCGTCCGATGAGCGTTCGGCGCCGGATCAGAATAATCTTCAACACGAAGGTTGGGATGTTCGTCTCGGCACTGCCGCCCATCGCTGGTCACTGCACTTGCCGGATCGCATGATCAGCCATCTGGAGAAAAGCAACGTCAACTTGCTGTACGTCGCGGCACATCAGGACACCGCCGTGATACGGGTGATCGAGTCGGTTGTATTCGACGCGCCAGTACCCGCCGAGGTACTTCAACGTTTGGGCAGTATGACGCCAGGTAATTCCGGCGCCGACGGAGGAGTATGGATTAGCGATGAAAATCCGGCCCATCCGCGTTTATACCTGTTTACTCCGGTGGGTGAGGGTGATGCCCGGGTAGGCTGGATCGGCATGGAGATGGGGGCGGGCGATGTCTCCAAAGCGCTGCTCGAAGACACTTTGGGGCAGTTCACGCTATTGACCCAGAACGGCGACATCATGTTGAGCAGCGCGTCGCTCGCCACCCGGCCATTGCTACCACTGAATGACGGTCGTGAGTTCAGCTTTATTGGCAAGGGCCTGTGGCCCGACCAACTGGTGATGCACAAACCGCTGGAGTATTCGGGCTGGCAGCTGTTTTACGCGATCGATGTACGCTTATTGGTCCAGATATTCTGGTTGCCGTTTCTTGCTGCCATTTTATTTATCGCGGGCAGTACTGTTGCGGTCTGCCTGTTGGTGCGTCGCATAGAACGCCGACTGATAACGCCGGCGACGCGTCGTATTGATGCGCTCATTGAGAGTGAAGCATTCAGTCGCGCCGTGATCCAGGCAGCCCCGGTGGCGTTGTGCGTATTGCGCTGTGCCGACGGTCAAGTGGTGCTGGAAAATGCTTTGTCGCAGCAGTGGCTTGGCGAGTGCAACGAGCGGGAAAGACTTTGTCATGACTGGATCAAACGCGCCTTCGATGACGACTCGGATCAGTCGGATGAATTCGAAACAGCCGACGGCCGCCATCTCTATCTCAGTTTCGTCAGGACACGCTACAACGGGGAAGACGTGCTGTTTTGCGCGTTCAGCGATATCAGTTCGCGCAAACAGGTTGAAGCCGCGATGGCGCTAGCCAAACAATTGGCTGATGCCGCTAACGAAGCCAAGACATTATTCCTGGCAACCATGAGTCACGAGATACGCACCCCGTTGTATGGCGTCCTCGGTACTTTGGAACTGCTGGGCCGGACCGAGTTGAAGACTCAGCAGAAATCCTATTTGCAAGCCATTGAAAGTTCATCGGCGGCATTGCTGAACCTGGTCTGTGACGTACTGGACGTGGCAAAAATAGAAGCGGGTCAGTTGGCGCTGGAAGTCGTTGATTTTTCGCCTTTGGAACTCATGCACGATGTCGTTAACAGCTACATCGGGTCAGCGACGAAAAAGGGACTGCATCTATACTCCTACGTCGATCCGAAACTTCCGGCGATGTTACGCGGTGACCGGACACGTCTTCGCCAGATACTCAACAACTTGCTCAACAACGCGGTCAAGTTTACTGACAACGGACAAATTGTATTACGGGTCCAGGTGGTAAACAGGGACGATGAACGTATCGAGGTGAGGTGGCAGGTGGCGGACAGTGGGGTAGGTATTCGTCAGGAAGACCAACGGTTTCTGTTTGAACCGTTTTACCAGACCGTCGGTAACACGAACGTCATCGCCGGGACCGGGCTAGGGTTATCGATCTGTCAGCGCCTTGCAGCGCTGATGAACGGCAGCATTGGTGTGGTCAGTGCGCCGGGGCTTGGCAGCAGCTTCACCCTGAATTTGCCGCTTGAGCTCGCGCACTCTGCCGCCGGTTTCCCGACAACTGCACGGCTGTTGCCAGAGATGGTTCATATTTATTCGCCATCTCACGAAATGGCCGAATACCTTGCCTCCTGGTTGCGCAGTTGGGGAGCCAAGACACAGATTGGTCGGCAGGGCCTGGAGATCTCGAATCCCGACGATGTGCTTCTCGAGGTTTATCCGCACGAGCGCCAAAAAGCGCCAATGGAATGGGAAGGCCCACGGGTTGTTCTGAGTGCCGAAACGGGGGTTGAAATAACCTCGCCGAATCATTGGCATGTGAGTCCCAACGATCTGAAAGGTATTTTTGAGGCCGTAAGCCAGGCGCAGGGCGTTATCCAGCCCTCAGGGCTGAACATTGAACATGATCGACGCAAGCAGCTGAATCTGCGGGTGCTGGTGGCCGAGGACAACGTTATCAATCAGTTGATTCTCAAGGATCAACTCGAGGAGCTGGGCTGCAGCGTCAGGTTGGCAAGTGATGGCCAGGAGGCTTTGCTTGCCTGGCAAGGTAATGAATTTGATGTGATTCTGAGCGACATCAACATGCCGCGACTGAATGGATACGAGCTGGCTCGAGAATTACGTCGCGTAGGGTGTGACGTGCCCATCATTGGCGCCACCGCCAATGCGATGCGTGACGAAAGTGACCGTTGCCTGGAGGCTGGCATGCAGCAGCTTCTGGTCAAGCCGTTCAGTCTCAACGTGCTCTTCAACTGCCTGCAAAACTACGAAAGGAAGCCCGACGGTGTCGTATAGCATTCTGATTGTTGAAGACCACCCGTTCCAGCATGAGTATCTGCTCAACCTGTTCAAGGGCATGAGTGACGTAAAGCTAATGGCTGCTCACGATGGGAACGAAGCATTGGGGCTGCTCAAGCAGCATCGCTTTGACCTGGTATTGAGCGACCTGATGATGCCCGGAATGGACGGTGTGCAGTTCATCCAGAAGTTGGGCGCTTTGAAGAACAAGCCAGCACTTGCGATCATGAGTTCCACCTCAAGACGGACAATGATCAGCTCCAGCCTTGTGGCTAAAAGTGTGGGGTTAACGGTCATTGGGTTGATCTCTAAACCGGTAGGGTTTATTGATCTGCGCCGACTCTATGACAAGTTGAAGACCCTGGAATTGGCAAAGGTGCCAACGAGTAGCAGTGCGTTGGAACATGACCTGGGTTCTTTGCAGCAGGCGCTGGAAAAGGGGCAGATAGTGCCCTGGTTTCAGCCGAAAAAGGATTTGAGCACAGGGCGGATTGTCGCTGCCGAAGCGTTGGCTCGTTGGCAGCACCCCAGTCTAGGGCTATTGCTTCCGAAGGATTTTTTGCCGGCAATCGTCAGCAACAAATTGGAGGAGCAGATGCTGCTGCAATTTGTTGTTCATACCATAAAGGCTCAGGGCGCATGGGCCCGCCACGGCTATGAAATTCCTGTTTCAGTCAATTTACCGACCCATCTACTCGACATGGATGATCTTCCGGACAGGTTGCAGGATCTGGTTCTGAGTCACCATGGCAAACCTTCGGCCATCGGTTTTGAATTGATGGAATGTTCCACGACTGAAGACAACAGCCACTATTTCGCGGGTGCCTGCCGACTCCGGTTCAAAGGTTTTGGACTGGCACAGGATGATTTCGGCCAGGGTTACAGTTCTTATTTCAATCTGGTGTCGACTCCCTTCACCGAGTTGAAAATTGACCGTTCGTTGGTCAGTGGATGTGTCGAGAACGAGAGCATTGCTTCAGCCCTTGCCAGCATTGTCGCTCTGGGCCAGAAATTGGGACTCAATGTGGTTGCCGAAGGTGTCGAGACGCAAGAAGAGCTGGCGCTGTTACGCCGAATCAAGTGCGACCAGGTGCAAGGTTTCCTGATCTCGAAGGCGGTGTCGCCGGAGCAGTTCGAATCGTTGCTTATTCAGGATGGTCCGGCGAGTCATTGAAGCGGTGGGGCAAAGAATAAAATCGATGGTTCGGCAGCGCTGATCTCGACTATCGTCTAATTTCGGGCACGTTTTCATGTGACCTATGACGGAATGTGCACTGATGAAAATGGATACCGCGTTTGGTGCTCTAGCTCTTAGCTCGCTGCGCATTAGCACGGGTTTTTTATTGATGGCAGGTCTCGTCCTGTTGCTCACGGCGGCAACTTTTTGGGCGATGTTGCGCCTGTTTGACGACCAGGAAGTCAGGGCCGACTCTCACTTCCAGCATGTCATGGATAACATCCATGAACAGCAAGCGTTCCTGCAACGTGTCTCTGACAAGATGCTACATCCCGATGAAGATCTTGCGCGGGAACCCAACGTCCTGACCCGAAAATTGATGTTGCATAGCGACGGCATGGATATTTATCAAGCCAGTGAGCGTTCCTATTCGCTGCCTTTCACGTTGGCGCAGAGTGAGCAGGTGAGCGGGCATGAACTTGATTTAATGTTTGATATGGGTTGGCACTTGACCAACGCGTTCAGCCGTTTCTGGGCGGGATCGCGCTATCAGTCACCCCAGATCATGCTGTTCAGTCCCGATAGCCGCCTCACGATCGCAGTGCCCGCGATTGGTGAGTTGCGGGAACAACCTATTCCGAGCCTGGCCAATTTTGTGCGCGCGTCGGAGGACATCTTCAAACGCGTCAACGCCGACCCGCAAACGTTGACCGATCGCCAGGTACATTGGGTGTCGAGCGGAACGGGCTCGCAAGCCATGAATCATCAGATGATCGTCTACGTGGGGGCTTCGATTCCTTTTGATCGTTTCCGGCAGGAGAGCGGCATTCAGGATGTGGTTGTGTCTTCAGTCTTTGATCTTGATCGGCTTCGTGATGATCGGAGGCAGAGCGACATACCTGATTTTGATCAGCTCACGCTGATCGGTCCCGGCGGTAATGTACTGATAGGGGAAAAAGTCGGGCCTTCAGTTGCGCAGCCCGGGCTTTCGCTTTCAAAAAACGGTTTGTGGGTGACCCGATTCGCCAGGAATACGGCGGGTGAACAGTGGACAGCACACTATTTCCTGGGCTATGAAAATTTTTTCCTCTGGGCAAAATGGCCATTATTGCGTCTCCTGATCGTTTGCCTCTCGGTCATTGTGGCGGGGTGGTGGGCGTACCATCTGTATCGAACGCGCGTAGTAATGCCGGCCAAACGTGCCCATCAACAGTTGCTTGAAAGTCAGGCGTTCAGCCGCGCGATAATCGACATCGCCCCGGCGGGACTCAGCGTGGTTCGACTCAATGACAACCACATTGTCCTGGAGAATCAGCGTGCCAAAAATAATCGCGACGTGACGGAGGCCATTGTCAAATTGCTGGACGCCGATATTGCGGCCGGGGTGTGTATTGCGGTCGCCGAGCGTTATTACTTCGTGAGTTACACGCAGACCCGCTTTCAGGATGAAAACGTTTTGCTGTGTGTGTTCAGTGACGTGACACAGCAACATCTGGATTTCAACGCGCTGCGCGAAGCTAAAGCTAAGGCCGATCAGGCAAACAACGCCAAATCGGTCTTTTTGGCAACGATGAGTCATGAAATTCGCACGCCGCTGTACGGGGTCCTGGGGACGCTTGAACTGATGGGCCTGACTCATCTGGATCAGCGTCAGCGTGACTATTTACACGTCATTCAACGCTCATCCACCACGCTGTTGCAGCTGATCAGTGACGTGCTTGATGTGTCAAAAATCGAGGCGGGGCAGTTATCCCTGGAACCCGTGAGTTTCTGTCCTCTGCATTTGGCAGAAGATGCCTTGTCCGCCCATGTTGCCAACGCAGTGGCGAAGGGATTGCAGATCTACGCGTGCATCGATGCGGATATGCCGGACCTGCTTTACGGCGACCAAATGCGGATCTGGCAGATACTCAACAACCTGTTGAGCAATGCCATCAAGTTCACCGACATTGGTCGAATTGTGCTGCGGGGGCGGGTGCTCAAGGAAGAACAGGAGCAGGTGCTGATTGAGTTTCAGGTCACTGACACGGGCATCGGTATTTCGCAGGAGCAGCAATTGCACCTGTTTGATCCGTTCTATCAAGTGCGCAGCAACAACCTCGCAGGCGGCACAGGGCTGGGGCTGTCCATTTGTTACCGTTTCGCTGAGTTGATGGGCGGTGAAGTCCGAGTGGTCAGCGAACCTGGCTTGGGCAGCAGCTTTTCGGTGATGTTAACGCTGCGCAAAGTCATTGGCGGCTTGCCTGATGACCCCGAAATCGACCTCGATAACATTGCCACCTATGTGCGCGCACCGGTGCGGGAGTTGGCCGACAATATCAGCGACTGGCTCAATCGATGGGGCGCCAACGCGCAAGTTGTTACAGACACGGCGCAACACTCGGCTCCCGGCGCGCTGTTGGTCGATGTGCTGGGTTCCAGCCATCGTTCCATCGAATGGCGCGGCGAACGATTGATCTGTGATGCTGATGGACCGCTCCTGCCGGAATACAGCGAGCAGGGGTGGCGGGTCGGCGCCCATCACATTGGCGCTATCGCCAAAGGGGTCCTGATGAGTCAGCAGGCCTCGCCGGTTGAATCGCAGATGATCGAAAACGAACGGTCACCCAAGCTGGGATTACGGATCCTGGTCGCGGAGGATAACCCCATCAATCAGGGCATTCTCAAGGAACAACTGGAGGAGATTGGCTGTTTTGTCACGCTCGCCAGTGATGGGCAGCAGGCGTTGCAGGCGTGGGAGTCTGGAACGTTTGATGTGGTCCTTACCGACGTCAACATGCCGTTTTTGAATGGATACCAATTGACCGAGGCGCTGCGAAAGGCGGGCGTCGAGATACCGATCATCGGGGTGACGGCCAACGCAATGCGCGAGGAGGGCGAACGCTGCCGTGCCGCTGGCATGACGTCCTGGATGGTGAAACCGTTGAGCTTGAGTACATTGCGCGAGCGGCTACTGAAAACGAGCCTTCCAGACGACATCCAGGCGCCAGTGGTGACCGCCAGTAGCGTCAAAGCCAAAGGGTATACACCTGAACCTATCGCGCTGTCGGCCGGCATGCGCAGTTTGTTTTTGAGCACCATGCGCCAGGACATAGCCGCCACCCGCAGTGCGATGGTCGATCATGACCCGCAGCGCGTTCGGGAGAAGCTGCATGGCCTGTGTGGCGCTCTGGCAGTAGTGCAAGCCTCTGAGCTTTCGAGTGTTTTTGGATTACTGGAGCATCGCGTGAACGAGCAGAAGCTGACAGCATCCTTGGGTGATGACGTGGATGAAGCATTACAGTGGTTGTCGAACTTATTACAATCGCAAGATGCTTCGGCATCCGCTGAATGAGTCTTTCTGATAGTCGTCGGAGTGTATCTATGCAAAAGATAAAAGTAGTAATCGCGGATGATCACCCGATTGTTCTGTTGGGTGTACGCGAACTCATTGAGCGTGACGGCCGATTCGCCGTGGTAGGAGAAGCGGCGAGTTCCAGTGAGCTGGTGCGCATGATAAAAGAGCAAGGCCCTGACATCATCGTCACTGATTACAATATGCCCAGCGATTCGGTTTATGGCGATGGCTTGAAGATGATCGAATACCTGATTCGACATTTTCCAGACTTGCAGATACTGGTATTGACCATGGTGTCTAACGAGCTGATTATTTCGCGCCTGCACGATCTGGGTGTGGCGGGAATCGTCCAGAAAAGCCAGTTGCATCTTGAAATTCAAAAAGCGCTGAATGCCGTTAGCCAGCACCGAAATTATAAAAATCCAAGTCGCAACAGTGACACGGTGGTGCCTAACTCCGTGGGTGTGAACGAGCGCGTGGCATCGCTTTCTGCTCGAGAACTGGAGATTTTGCGCTTGTTTGTATCAGGGATGAGCCAACGAGATATCGCGCTGAGCCAAAACCGCAGTGCCAAGACGATAAGCGCGCAAAAGGTAACGGCTATGCGCAAACTTGAGGTGAAAACGGATCAGCAACTCATCACTTATTGCAATGAAGCTAAATTGTTTGAATGAGATCAGGCGTTTAGCTACAGGCGAAACTCAAGCGGGGGTGTTCACCTTTTGCTATTAAACCGACGAGCGCTGAAAAAGCGGTCGTTCCAGAACTGGTTGTTCATCGAGTCGATTCGTACATTTTTCCCGGTGCGGGGTGCATGAATGAATCGATTGTTGCCGATGTACAGGCCGACATGATCAACTTGTTTCTGATTACTGTAGCTGAAGAAAACGGCGTCACCTGGCTGTAGCTCATTGCGCGACACACGCTGGTAACGTTCTTTAATCATTGATGAGGTGGTGCGGGGTAGCACCATGCCCGCTTCCTTACGGAAGAGATAGACCAGTAAACCGCTGCAATCAAAACCCTTGGCTTGAGAAGTGCCACCGCGTTTATATGGCGTGCCAATCAATTCCTTGGCGCGCTCAACCACGCGCACGTTTGTCTTCCTGATATCGGATCCAGGCTTGCTTTGAAAGGATGAGTGGTCGTCGGCCCTGCTGTTAAACGGGAAAAAACTCAGGACAATAATGGAGATAATAAATAATAGGGAGCGCACGTCTTTATCACTGTTGAATTGGATACGAAGCAGTAGCGTATATTGACTGGTGTTCTTTGGCTGTAGGACGAATCTTATAGCTTCAGCTGTTTTGTTCGTGATTCAAACAGTTGGGGTGGTGCTAAACAACGAAGTATGAATGGCGCGGTTTTTATTCTTTCTGATGTTGTTTGAATGTTGGGTGTTTTCGTAAAGACCCACTTATCAGAACGGTTACCCCTGAACCGCTGGCGGCGGCGAGCCGCCGTTATGGTTGCCTTCGCCGCCCGTTAGCGGGGTGTATACCCAATCGCGCGAGGTGCGGTAGACATGGCCTGCCACAGAGACCACGCCGTAGCTGCCCTGGCCCTTCTTCGCGCCGATACGGTGGAATGCATCTATGCCGTCGCGGCGGACCAGACAGGAGTGGTGAACGCGAATCAGGCCGCCATCACCCGCCTCGATAAACCGTAAAGCCGTGTCACGTGCCAGTAGCCATTCAACACCCTGTCGATCACGGGCCGATATATATTTACAGTCTGACCAGAACGCCACAAACATGTTTGAGTCACAGACTTCCAGCCGGGCACGGCCATGTTCATCGCGGGTCTTTTGGTAGCGTTTAAGTTCCACAGTTACTGCTCTTTATACTGGGCAAAAGTTGATGTCGCCAATGACGAGTTAATGACTCAATGACAAGTATCGGTTCAATGCCGACAGACTATGCATTCACACGGGGTGTGGCTGTAGGACGATTCTGAACTTGACTCAAGTGCCACCGAAGTAGGGAGAGGGGAGGGCAGTTAGGGGGCAGGAACACTCATTCGCGAGCACTCAGGTATGCGGTGATACCCAACAACAAAAAAAGCCCCGCAAACGCAAGTTTGCAGGGCTTTTTTGGTCCAGCCTTTCCAGTCAATCCTGAGCCAGCATCGGCTCAGGTGCCTGACCGTTTACCAGAGGTAGCGATAACCCAGGGTGACACCAAACGGTTGTTCAATGTCGCTGCCCTTGGCGTACTCGGCATCCAGCGAGATTTTGCTGTTCTCGGTGAGTTGCATGACGCCGCCCACACCCATTTCGGTCCGATTGCCTGGCAACTTGGCGTCCAGCTTGATGCCGTTGACCCGTACCGAGCTGTCACCACCGTGCTCGGTGACGTAGGACGCTTTGGCGTAAGGTTGAACCTTCATGCCGTTGCTCATCTCGATGCTGCGACCGACCAGGCCACCCATGCGGCTTTGCAGGCTGTCCAGGTCGTCCGCTTTCACTTTCAGGCCGTTGCTGGCGGTGTAGCGACCACCCTCGGTCTTGGTCGCGGTGATTTCCAGTTGCGGCTCGACGAACCAGCCATCCTTCAGCTGAATGTGTTTGCCCACTTCGACGTCGATCCCGACACCGTTGGTGTTGTACGAACCCTTGACCTGTTCGCCGGTGTTGGTCGGGGTCTTGATGTCGTTGTCAAAACGGCTGTACTTGGCCACGGTATCGACATAAACGCCGCTGTCGTGCAGGTAAGTGGCGTAAACACCGCCAAACTTGCTGTCGACGTCGCCGGATGCGCCTTCACCGAAGTTGGTGTCCGAGTGCGCCGTACCGACCATGCCGCCGATGTACACCTTGCCGCTGGCGAGCGTGATCGCTTTGTCGGCACCGATTTCCATGCCGCTGATGTTCTGCTCATAGGCGCGGCTGGAGTTCGCACCGACGTCAAAGCGCTTGCCGATGGCGCGGGTCCAGATACCGCCTTCGTCGTTGCCCATGCGCAACTCACCCATACGTTTTACCAACGCGTTCATTTGTGCGCTCCACAGGCTGGCGCTTGCGGTTTGCGCAGCGACGGCGGCGTTGGCGCCTTTGGACAGGTCAGCCGGTTTTGGCGCCGGAGTCGGGGCCGGCGTCGGGGTTGGAGTCGGCGTCGGCGTTGGCGTTGGAGTCGGATCCGGTGTCGGGGTCGGCGGAACCGGGGTGGCCGGAGAGCTCAATACCCAGTTATCGCCTTCCTGATTCAGCGTGTAGCGGAACGCACCCACGTCGACGGAACCGCCCGCCAGGTTGAAGCTGCCGCTGCCACCGTGTGTTTCCACCAGGGTCAACTTGCCGTCAGCGCTGACCGGTTCGCTACCGCTGTCGGCTACCAGCAACTGGTGTTGGCCGTTGGTGTCGCCACCGACTTTGATCAGGTCGCCAGAGAGCGAATCGATTTGTGTGTTCATCACAAACTGACCGTTACCGCTCAGATCACCCTTGATGTCCAGGGTGTTGCCTTCCTTGGAGTTACCGAGTGTCACCAGCCCGTTGTTGTTCAGGTTGCCGCCAATGGTGAAAGTCTGGGCGGCCGTGCTGTTGGCCCCGGCCATCAGGGTACCGGCGTTGTCGATCGAACCAGCCACACCACCCACACCACCAAACCGGGCGCCGGAGGCAATGTTGACCTGGCTGCTGGCCAGGGTCATTGGCGCGGTGTCGCTACCGAACAGCAACGTACCGTTGTTGACTTGCGTGGTGCCGGTGTACGCCACGTCGCTGCCCAAGGTCACGGTGCCCGCGCCATTTTTGCTCAGGTTGCCCGAACCCTGTACCACGTTGCCCAACTGCCAATCAGTGGCGGTATCGAGCACCAGGTTGCCGTCGTTCTGCACCTGGGCGTTGCCGAGGCTGTTCGCCACCAGCGCGGTCAGGCTCGAGGACGTATCAATGGCGATGTCGCCGTTGAAGCCTTTGTTATCACCGCCCAGGATCAGGTCGCTGACGTTCTTCGCGATGACTTGGCCAGCGCCGGTCAAGGTGTTTTGCAGGGTGCCGATCACACCGTCCAGGGTCAGGCTGCCTTCATCGGCAATCGTCCCTTTGCCCAGGCCGGCCGCATTGTTCAGCGTGGCAGTGGCGCCGTTGGCGATGTTGATGGTCGCGTTCAGGCCGCTGTTGGCACCGGCAACGGTCAAGTCGCCGGCCGCGATGTTCAGCGAGCCGCTGCCGGTCAGAGCACCGTCGGACACACCGCCATTGGCGAGGGTCAGCGCGCCGCCATTGAGGTTGAGCGTCGAACCTTTCTGGCCGGCGAGTTCACCCACGGTCTGGGTTTTGCCGTTGAGGTCCACTTTCGCGGCGGCGGCAATGTTCAGAGCCGAGGTGTTGCCCAGAGCATTATTGTTGCCAAGGCTCAGGGTGCCCGAAGATACCGAGGTCTGACCGGTGTAATCGTTCGTCAGGTTCGACAACGAAACAGTGTTGGTAGCGCCGATGTTCAGGTTGCCGCTACCGGTGACTTTCGCCGACAGGTCGGATGCGGCGCCGCTGGCGCTGCCTTCGTTCAGGGTCAGGCTTTGACCGGCTTGCAGGTCCAGTTGCTGCAGACGATAACCCACGTACAGACCATCGCTGGCAACGCCGGTGTTCACGCCGTAGTCGTAAGTAGCGACGGCCACTTTGTTGCCGCCTTGGGCAAGATCAAGGTTGGTTGCAGCCGAGATCGCCTTGCCGTTTTGATCAACCAGCGCCAATGCACCGCCTTTGCCGACGACCGAAGTTGCGCTAATCAATTGCACGCCGTTGTTTACGTCATCTTGTTCCAGCAACGACACGGAACCGGCAGGCACGGTCGCAGGGACCAGGTATTGCACAGGCATATTGACCTGTACGGTGCCGGCACCGCTGGCGTCCAGCTTGCCCGCCGTGATGTGGCTGCTGGAGACGCGTTGATCCGGCACGGTGGCATTGAACTTGACCGTACCGCCATTGAACGCGATGCCGCCGATGGTCTGCTCGCCATCGGCCACAGTGGTGACGTTGTTGCTGTCGACGCGCAGGGTGGCGTTCTTCAGCGCCGCGGTGTTGTTGCCGCCCAGCGCGAAAGTACCCAGGCCCGCTTGCACGGTACCGGTAAAGGCTGTGCCGGCCGACGCGGCGAAGTTGAACGCGTCGCTGGCTGCACCCATGGTGGCGGCAATCACGCCGTTGCCTTTCAGCGCATGCGCCAGCGTGTAGCCGCTGCCCGCCAGCGGGTTAAGCGCCAGGGTCGAGGTGCCATCGATATCGATCGTGCCGACGCCGCCCGCGGTGTCGGTCATCTTGATCAGATCGGCGGTGGTGATGGTCGAGTTGTTACGCAGTTGCATCGTCTCGAAATGGTCCACCGCGGAAGACAAGGTGCGCGTGCTGCCGTCAAAGGTCAGCGTGTCGTTACCGCCGCCAATGCCGCCATCGAGCGAAGTAAAGGTGGCCGCGCCTTTCACGGTCACCGCGTTGACACCAGCGCCGCCCTTGACGTTGGCCACCGAAGAGCCGTCGTTGAGGGTGATGGTGTTGGTGCCCGAGCCCATCAGGATGTCACCGGCAATGGTGCCGCTGTTGACGGCCGTGTTGTTGCCAGCGCCCAGGTCAACGTTACCAACGATTTTGTTGTTGTTAACCAGGCTCGAATCCTGACCATCAAAGCCCAGTGCAGTCATTGCCGCACTGGCGGCCTGGATCAGGCCGTCGTTGATCACCGATTTGGTGCTGCCCAACGCGACAACCGCCGCGTTGACCGAGTCGGAAATCAGGTTGCCGGTGTTGGAGAAGGTCGACACGCCACTGAGAGTGACAGCCGAACCACCGCCCGCCGCTACGTTGACGTTCGCGCCGTTTTTCACGTCGCCGCCACCGGTGTGCTTGACCGAAATACCGGTGCCATTGGCGCCCGTCACATTGATGTTCAGGTCATTGGAAGTGGAGAAATCGACGTTGTTCGACATCGCCCCGCCGGTCGCTGTTTCGAACGCCAGGCCAGTGCCCGCGCCCTTCACATTGATCGTACCGGCGTTGGTTTGCGCCAGGGAGGCGGCCGTGCGCACACCCTTGCCATCCATCACGTCAATTTTCGTGGTGTTGGTCAATTGAATGCCGGAAATTTCAGCCTTGTTTTCAATGCCGTTGCCGCTGCCGGCACCCATCGAGGCCATGTCAATGAATGCACCGTCGACGATCAGGCCTTTGGCGCCGGTGTCGAGCAATACCGCGTGGGCGGTGCCGCTGGCGGTTACTACGCCAATGCCGGAACCGACCAGGTCCAGCGAAGCGTCCTGGCCAATCTTGATGGCGGCAGTGCCGTCGGTGGCTTTGATCAAACCGGATTTCACGTCGATTTTCGAGTTGGCGCCCTGCACGGCAACAGCCACACCGTTGACCAGGATGTCTTTGTGGTTCTCGAACTGGCCGTCTTTGATCAATACGCCAGTGTTGTTGGTGCCCGTCGTCAAGTCGATGGTGCCGTTGTTGATCAACAGACCCTGATTCTGCGTTACAAAACCTTTGGCATTGGACAGCGTCGAGCTCAACGTCGCGTTGTTGGTCAAGGTCGAGCCGGCGTTGCTGCGGATCACCGTGGTGCCGTCGATCCCGTATTCGTTGCCATCGACTTGGCCGGCGATCGCGCCGTCACCGACCAGCGCAATGTTGGTGCCTTGCTCAAGCGTAGCGTGAGCGCCACCTTGTACCAGCACGGACATGGCGTCTTTGCCCAGGACCTGGAAGTCCGAACCGGCAGAGGCGGTGACGGTCGTGCCGTCGCCGGTCGCCCAGATGCCACGGGCGCCAGTGCCCGAGGTTTTCATCTTCAGGATGCCGCTTTGGGTTGCGCCGGCTTCCAGACGGAACAACGTCGAATTGGTCCCGGACGAATCCAGCACGGTGCCCTGCGGAATGTTGGTGTTGATCGTCGAGCCAGTGCCACCGACCAGGAACGCGATCTGATCAGTCACGCTTGGGCTCTGCGAGAACACAGGGACGGCAGTGCCCGACAGGTTGACCGTGGCGCCGTTATGAACGGCCACCCCGATGGCGCCTTGACCTTGCATGTCGATGACACCGGCGGTCATGTCAACGGACACGGCCTTGCCGCTGGCCGAGATGCCGGTGGTGCGGTTGGCATTGCTGCCGCCTTTGAGCGTCAGGTTGCCGGAGTTGCTGAGCTTGGTCGCCAGCGCCTCGGAAGAGGCATTCAGGCCGATACCGCCGTCTTGCACGGTGATGGAGCCCGAGTTACCGCCGGTCGAACCTTCCAGCACCTGGATGCCAGTGGTGTTGGCGCCGGTGAACACGATGTTGCCGGAGTTGTTGAGGGCCGCGCCGTTCTTGGCGATGTAGCCCGTGACGCCGTCCAGCGACGAGTTGAGGTTGGCGGCCGCCAGCAGCAGAGTGCCGGTACCGAAGGTCGCGTCGCCGGCGTTTTTGCTGACGTCGTTGAACACGCCAGGGAACGAAGGCTCAACCGGTGTGCCATCGAGCAAATACGCTCGACCGTCGGCGATACCGGCAATGGCGCCCTGGCCAGACAAGTTGATGGTGGCATTGGAGGCGATTTTGCCCTGTGCACCACCGGCGACCAGGACACCGGTCGCGCCCTTGCCGGTCAGGTTCATGGTCATGCCGCCCGAGTTAAAGGCAGACACGTCGGCGCCCGTCGTACCGGTGACCATCACGGCTGTCGAGTTAAGGCCCGAAGCGGTCAGCGAAGAAGCCGCACCCGCACCGCCCGTGAAGTCTGCACCGGCTTCCATGCGATACAGCACGGAACCTTCGGTCGAGACATCTTGAGCACCGGTGCCGGCGTTGGTGATGGCCGCACCCGGGCCGTAGGCAAAGTAGCCGATCTGTTTCTTACCGCCCGAGAAGTTGACCGTGCCGTTGCCGGAGATGGTGATATTGCCCAGGTTACGAGCGTGCACACCGATGGCGCCGTCGGCAATCAGGTTGACGGCACCGCTCAAGGTCACGGAGCTACCGGCACCCTCGGCCCACAGGCCGTAGTTGGCCAGCATTGGGTTAGGAGAACTGGCAACGTTGACCGTGCCCGAGCTGGTCGCTTTGGCGCCGGCGATGGCCTTGACGCCCACGCCGTTAACGCCATTTAAATTGATAGTGCCGGCGTTGTCGATGGTGGAGGTGGCAATGTAGTCGGTGGCTAAAATGCCGGTGTTTTGCAACGGTGAACCGCTGACGGCGCCATTGATGGTGATCACACCATGGTTCACCACGTTGGCCGTGTTGGCGCGGGTGACGGTGATGGCATTGGAATTCTGCATGCCACTGCCAATGATGATCTGGCCCAGGTTGTCGACTTTGCCGCTGTCGGTCACCTGAATCGCGGTGCCCCCGGCTGCGATGCTTGTATCAGCGCCACCGGCCGCGAGACTGCTGGCCAACGTGCCGTTAGGCAGTTGTGCGCTCGCGCCCCGACCTACGTACATCACGCCGGACGCGGAGTTGGTGACTTTACCGTTAGAGGCAGCCAGCACGCCAGTCACTGGGGAATAAAGGGACGAATTGTTGACACCTATGTTCATGGCGCCATTGTTGATGAATTCACCACCAGCGGTAGGTTTGAAAGCAACGAAAGTGAGGGCGCGCAAGTCTTTGTTGACCGCGCCGATGTTTACGATTCCGTTGTTAGTCAGTGCCGAACCAGTGCCGGTTACGGTGTTAGCACCACCGATGTAAACCGTATCAGCGCTACCAGGTGCGGCATTGCTATCGACTGAAGAGTAGCCCCAAGTTAATACGCCATTGTTCACGCCCTGCGCGCCTGAGCTGACAACAAAGGCGAGACCTTCGTCCGCTGATTGCGCTATGCGCCCATCATTGATAACCGTCGCGCCGTTACTACCGGTGAAAATGATGCCCTGTTGCATGTTCAAAGACGTACCGTCCGGGTTGGCGACACGTGCAGTCGCTTGGGCACCCGTGGCTTCGAGCAGGGTGCGACTGCCCACAGCGAGAAAAAGTGGGTCGCTGGCAGGAAGGGGGGTATCGCTACCGGTTGGCATGACGTGGATCATTACGTTGGTGGTGCTATAAGCCAGCTTGACCGACGCATCATACTGGGAATAGTCGATACGGCCGGCCTTGAGCTCTGCCACCAACCAACTGTTGTACTGATTTAAAGACGAAAGATCGGTAACAGTATGTGAACTGACCTGACCCGTTTTGTTGGTAACGGAAAACTCGCCTGCGTAGTTGACGCTGGCAATGGTTTTGTCAAACGGCGTGCTACCACCTACCGGTGTAGAGATCGAATAGGACGAGGCAAAATTGACCAGGTTTCCAGATGTCCATACGGCTTCCGCAGCCCGGTTCGTACCATCTACTTTTACCAATGAGCTTTGTTTGAGGGCACCCGGAACGATACTGCCGTCGAGGTTGACCGTGAGTTTGCCATTGCTCACGTTAGCCAAGCGAAGATCAACATAGGGTGTACTATCGGGCAAGAAAAGCGTTACAGCGTTAGCGGAGTTTGAACCGGTAAAGTTAGCGCCGAGGGCTCCTTGGGCAAAGGAAGAGGAGGAATACACGGCAACGGAAATCAAGTTGCCGGTAATGGGGTCGGGAATAGAGACCGTGTCACTCTTGGTGCCCACGACTAATTGCTGTTTTCCTGTGAGGTCTGGCGCGATAACGTACCCCAGAGCAACAGCATCGGCAAAACTGACACTTTGAGTGCCGGTCGAAGCAATTTTAAAAGAGATTTTACCTGTAAGGCTATGGTCGCCTGCAGTATCGAAAGTTAAAGCGCCTACTTCGTTGTTGTTTGCAGCCGCGCTCCAATTAGTTTGAATGACAGCATCGGTCGCCATCGCGGAAATAGAAAACATCGCCGTTGCACCCAACAATGCAGCGGTCATCTTTTTAATCGAGCTCGACTTGGTCTTGCCCTTGGCAGTTTCAGGAACAACGACGTAAGCGCCCAGTGCGTCATTCCAAACAACATGATAACTTTTGTTCATGAGATCACCTATGAGGTAAATAATATTAAAGCTAGCGGTCGGTCTGAGTGGCCGGCGTCGAAGTTGATGTTCTGTATGGGCAGCACCGATCAAGAAGGGCTTTTTTGCTTCTGGATATTCCAGTGCTACTAAGAACGATGTTCGATGTAATAAAGGTAGCAAGACCTCCCACCTATTGATTTAGGACGTTTCTTAAAAGGACCGTTCGTATACGTTGGGTAGGGCGGAATGCGATTGTGATCGTTCGGCGCCGGCGCTCATTCAGTGGCTTGATTGTGCGGAGTCTTTTTTTGTTGTGGCAGCGCTTTAAACGCAAAAGGCTGGCTGAATTTTGAAGTAGACGCTGGGGTATAAATAATAGAAATTTCATGTGGTTGCGGGTGAATCGTTTATGCGTAATTGCAGAGTCAGCTATTTGACGGATAAGTTGAGTTTTTCAATTGCGTAATTAATTGCTCAAGTAGGTACATAGAAGAGCAGGGGTGGCGACAGTTAATAGCGGTCATGGCGTCCGCCTGTGGCAAATTCAAGGCAAAAAAAGACGACCGCCTTTGGGGGAGGTCGCCGTCGAAAAAGTTTCGAAAGACGTTTGCGTTAAACAAGGATGCTGAACCTTTGAGAAAATCGATCCCTTACGACGTGAGTGATCTTCTTGCGGTGCCCGCAGCATCCCGAGAACACTCCGCCATTAGGATCTTCTGTCTCGCCATTTGATATAAGAAAAATCTTAAAGGGCCGCTTGAGTTGCTGGGCGGTCAAAGCACGAAACTATTTATAAAGTTTCATTGGTTATGTCGACGGGAAGAGTGACGTGTTCATTGGGCTGCGTTATTTCATTATTACTACTGCGAATCAGGGTCTTGTTTCTCTGTTGTGTCACCTTGTTTTAAGTCGGCGAAACTAAGATTTGTCCTATGTATCGCTGAGAGACCGGGTAGTAGCATTCTCTATTCATAAAGGCGAGTCGTTTTGTTCTCGCTTCGCATATTGCAGCCGATTGATCTTGTTTTTCAATGCGCAAGACGGGCGCCTATGTGCATTCGGATAGTAAATAGTGGAGATACGTTAATGCCAATGATGAAAGTTAGAAAGCCACTCATCGTGATGGGCGCGCTGTTTTCTGCCGCCGTGGCCGGTGCGGTGGTTTTCGCTAAAGCCATTGAGGAAACGTGGCACCACAACCCTGTGGCCAACTCGGCGATTCTTGGCCTGCTCGGCGCTGGCCTGGTCTACACGCTCTACACGTTGATCTTGCTGTGGCGCGGTCAGCGTCAGTGGCGCGAGTTCGAAAACAACCTGATTACCTGGAGCGACTCCACCAAGCTGAAGGGCGTGCTCTCGTTTTTCAACGGCCGGCTCGAGAGTGAGTTGGGTAGCCACGACGCTCAATTGCGCGAGGAAATCATTGCCTCGTTCGAGTCGAGCCTGGACCTGCGATCCCGACTGGCCGAGTACATGGCCGGGTTGTTGATCGGCCTTGGGCTGCTCGGCACCTTTATTGGCCTGATGTCGACCATGGGCAGTATTGGCTCGGTGCTCGATGCGCTTAACGCCCCGGGCGGTATCAAAGTGGCGGACATGCTCAGTGGCCTGTCGCAGCCTTTGGCCGGGATGTCTTCTGCTTTTTCGGCGTCGTTGATGGGGTTGCTTGGTTCGCTGTTGATGGGCGCTATCGCACAGTTCATGTCGGACGCCAATGACAACCTGGTGCAGCGCATTCGCTCCTGGTCGCAGATTCGTAACGTCAAGGAAGAGGCTGGCGCATTGCGCTCGCACACGGGCAGTGATGGATCGGAAGCTCACCGGCACATCCTTGCCGCTCGTGCGGCCCACGCGGAAATGATGAGCGAACTGGTGACCTGGCGTGAGCGCTCGGCCACCCGTGATCAGGCATTGCTCGCGGCTGTCGAACAGTTGTTCGTGTTGGGCGGGCAGCACTACAAGGTGCAGGCCGAAGTGCCCCAGTTGCTCAAGTCGATGAACGAGCAACTGAGCGCATTGACCGCCACCACCCGCTCGTTGGCAGATGGCATGTCCAGAACCCAGGACAGCATGAGCCGGATCG
>NZ_JBNNWE010000066.1:0-33167 GCF_050280905.1 Pseudomonas sp. NPDC086278 | reverse complement strand
GGATGCGGTGTTGGTCGAGAAAGACATCACCGAGCGCGGGGATGATTACTGAGGTGTCGAGGGTGCCTTCGCGAGCAAGCCCGCTCCCACAGGTTCTTTACTTCACACAATCGCTGATTTTCATCTCGCCACCCGCCTCGGGTGGCGTTCCGCCAGGGCCCGGCGGCCTATCGTAACCCTCAGTCCAAAGGCGTAACTCGCGCCTTGCGTCAGCGCCTGTTCCATGCGAGCCGGCCTGTGAACATTGAGGAGTCTTGCGTGCATATCGCCCGAACCGTTTTCCGCGACGATCATGAGATGTTCCGCACCACCGCCCGTCGCTTCTTCGAACGCGAATGCCTGCCGCGTCAGGCCGCCTGGGATGCAGCCGGCCAGGTAGACCGCGAGACTTGGCTCAAGGCCGGTCGCGAGGGTTTGCTTGGCATCACCCTGCCCCTGGAATACGGCGGTGGTGGCGGCGACTTCGGCCACTGTGCCGTGTTCAACGAAGAGTTCGCCCGCTCCGGCGTGAGCGGCCCCTATTTCGGCATGCACTCCGACGTGATCGCCCCGTACATCAATCGCTGTGGCAATGACCAACAGAAACAGCAATGGCTGCCGGGTATTTGCTCCGGCGAGATCATCCTGGCCATCGCCATGACCGAACCCGGCACTGGCAGTGACCTCAAGGCCGTGCGCACCAGCGCAGTACGCGACGGCGACGAGTACGTGATCAACGGCAGCAAAACCTTCATCAGCAACGGCCTGACCGCCGACCTGATCATCGTGGTCTGCAAAACCGACCCGAGCGCCGGCGCCAAAGGCATCAGCCTGATCGCCGTGGAAGCCAACCGCGCCGGTTTCAAGCGCGGGCGCAAACTGGACAAGGTCGGCCAGCATGCACAGGACACCGCCGAGTTGTTCTTCGACAACGTTCGCGTACCGGTCGGCAACCGTCTCGGCGAAGAAGGCCTGGGTTTCACCTACCTGATGGGCGAACTGCCGCAAGAACGCTTTTCCATAGCCGTGTCCGCCGCCGCCAAACTGGAACGCTTGCTGGAACACACCCTCGACTACGTGAAGGACCGCCGCGCGTTCAACCAGACCGTGTGGGATTTCCAGAACAGCAAATTCAAGCTCGCCGACATCAAGGCCCAGGCCACGGCCATGCGGGTAATGGTCGACTACTACCTCGGCGAACACATGCGTCGTCGCTTGACCCTCGAAGAAGCAGCCATCGCCAAGCTGTTTACCACCGAAACCCTGTGGAAATGCATCGACGACATGGTCCAGTTGCATGGAGGTTACGGCTACATGATGGAGTACCCGATTGCCCGCGCCTTCGTCGACATGCGCGTCAACCGCATCTACGGCGGCACCAGTGAAGTCATGCGCGAATTGATCGCACGCAAGCTCTGAAAACCCAACAACAAAAAAAGGAACAACACGATGAGCCAAAAGGTATTCGTTGCTGGTGTCGGCATGATCCAGTTCAAGAAACCGGGGACCAACGAGCCCTACGACGTCATGGGTGAACAGGCGATTCGCCACGCCCTGGCCGACGCGGGCTTGAATTTCAGCGACATTCAGCAGGCCTATGCCGGGTATGTGTACGGCGACTCCACCTGCGGGCAGAAAGCTTTGTACCGCGTGGGCATGACCGGCATTCCACTGATCAACGTCAATAACAACTGCGCCACCGGCTCCAGCGCCCTGTTCCTGGCGCGCCAGGCAGTGCAAAGCGGTGTGGTCGATTGCGCCATGGCGTTTGGCTTCGAACAAATGAACCCCGGCGCCCTGAAATCCGCCTGGAGCGACCGCGCGCCGGCTACGGAACGCGCCCTTACGTTGGCCAATGAATTGATCGGCATGCCTGACCTGCCGAACGCGATCCGCCAGTTCGGCGGCGCCGGTCACGCGCACATGCAAAAGTACGGCACCCAACTGGAAACCTTCGCCAAGATCCGCGCGAAGGCCAGCCGCCACGCCGCGAACAACCCGCTGGCCGTGTTCCGCAACGTGGTCAGCACCGAAGAAGTGATGGCCGCGCCAATGCTGTGGGAAGGCGTGATGACCCGGTTGATGGCCTGCCCGCCAACCTGTGGCGCCGCCGCCACCATCGTCGTGTCAGAAGCGTTCGCGAAAAAACATGGCTTGCGCACCGACGTGCTGATCGCCGGCCAGGCGCTGACCACCGACCTGCCAAGTACCTATGACGCCAAAGACATGATCCGCGTGGTCGGTTTCGACATGACCCGCATGGCCGCCGACATCGCCTACAACCAGGCCGGCATCGGCCCGAGCGACATCGACGTCATCGAGTTGCACGACTGCTTCGCGCAAAACGAGCTGCTGACCTACGAAGGGCTGGGGCTGTGCGCCGAAGGCGCCGCCGAGCAACTGGTCAACGACGGCGACAACACCTACGGCGGCAAATGGGTTACCAACCCGTCCGGTGGCTTGCTTTCCAAGGGCCACCCGCTGGGCGCCACCGGTCTGGCGCAGTGCTTTGAACTGACTCACCAATTGCGCGGCACCGCCGAGCAGCGTCAGGTGCAGAGCGCACGCATCGCCGTTCAGCACAACCTCGGTCTGGGCGGTGCCTGTGTGGTGACCGTGTTCCAGAAGAACTGACGCGCCCGACCTGCAAAGGAGCCATCCAGATGATCGACAAGAAACACATCGGCCGGCAGTTGCCGACGTTCCTCGCCACCGCCGAAGCCGGGCAACTGCGTTTTTTCGCCAAGGCCATCGGTGAAACCAATCCGATCTACTTCAACGAACAAGCAGCGCGCGACGCCGGCTATCCCGGCCTGCCGCTGCCGCCGACGTTCCTGTTTTCGCTGGAGTTCCAGATCCCGTCCAACGCCTGGCGCGATGAACTGGGCATTGTCACCGCGCGCATCCTGCACGGCGAAGAGTCGTTCCGTTACCACCGCATGGCCTATGCCGGCGACACGTTGCGCTTCGATGTGCGCATCGCTGACATCTACGACAAGAAAGGTGGCGCACTGGAATTCGTGGTGCGTGAAACCCGAGTGACTAATCAGCACGGTGAGCACGTTGCAGATTTGCGCAGCGTGCTCGTGCAGCGCAACGGCTGAACCGGAGAACACAGATGAACGCCATAAGCCTGGAAAAAATCAACATCGGCGACACCTTGCCGCCGCTGGCCTTGCCACCGATCAACCGCACTACGCTGGCGTTGTTCGCCGGTGCGTCGGGTGATCACAACGCGATTCACATCGACACCGATTACGCACGCAAGGCCGGCATGGCCGATGTGTTCGCCCACGGCATGTTGTCGATGGCCTACCTCGGCCGCCTGCTGACGCAATGGGTTGATCAGCGCCAGTTGCGCGAGTTCGGCGTGCGCTTCCTCGGCATCACCCACCTGGGCCATCAGATCACGTGCAGCGGCACCGTCGTTGATCGCTTTGAAGTCGATGGCGAACAACGGATCAAGCTCGAAGTGCGCACCACCAATCAATACGGCGAGACCAAGATTGTCGGTGACGCCGTGATCGCTCTGTAAACAAACCCAATAATTGAGGAGCAACACCCCATGGCAAAACTCGACGGTAAAGTCGCACTGGTCACCGGCTCCGGTCGCGGTATCGGTCAGCAGATCGCCCTGAAGCTGGCGAGCGAAGGCGCGCGCATCGTGATCAACGACCTGGACGCCGATCCGGCCCACGAGACGGCGGAAATGATTCGCAAGCTGGGCGGTGAGGCCGCGGTCTGCCACGGCAACGTGAGTGCCCCGGACTTCGGCGACCGCTACATCAAGACCGCGATGGATAACTTTGGCGGCATTGACATCATCGTCAACAACGCCGGTTACACCTGGGACGACGTGATCCAGAAGATGAGCGACGAGCAGTGGTACGCGATTCTCGACTGCCACATGACCGCGCCCTTCCGCATCCTGCGTGCGGCCTATCCGATCATCAAGGCTCAGGCACTGAAAGACGCCGCTGAAGAGCGCGAAGTGTTCCGCAAAGTCGTGAACATCTCGTCGGTGTCGGCGCTCAACGGCAACGCCGGGCAGATGAACTATTCCTCGGCCAAGGCCGGTGTGATCGGCATGACCCGTGCGCTCGCCCGCGAATGGGGCCGCTTCAAGGTCAACGTCAACGCCGTGGCGTTCGGTTTCATCGAAACCCGTATGACCAAGGCGGACGCCCATGCCGGTGCCACCGTGAACATTGAAGGCCGTGACATCCGTGTCGGCATCAGCCCGGAAGCAGCCAAGTCCTTCGCTCAACGCAACCCACTGGGTCGCCCGGGCACCGTGCAGGAAGCGGCCGACGCGGTGTACCTGTTCTGCTCGCCCGAGTCGAACTACATCACCGCGCAAACCATCGCCGTCGCCGGCAATCTGCAATAAGTACCGGGGCGAGGCAGCTTGCTGCCTCGCCCCAGCCTGGCTTGATGACCGCAGGATCACCCCATGAACATGACTGAAATCAATATCCGCCTGGCCGCCATCAAACTGATCTCGCGTAACGGCTATGAGTCGATGAGCCTGCGCCAACTCGCGGCCGAAGCCGGCATTAATGCCTCAACGCTGTACATTTATTACAAGGGTAAAAGCGAACTGCTGCTGGAACTGATTCTGGATTACCTCCAGGGCCTGAGCCGGGAGTGGGCGCGCTGCCGCCCCAGAACCAGCACTGCCGACGTCAAGTTGCGTGCCTTTATTGCCTGCCATGTGCGTTATCACCTGGAGCATCAGGATGAAGCGATGCTTGGCAACCTGGAGTTCAGAAGCCTCGGCGCCGAGGATTTGCAGCAAGTACGTCAGGCCCGGCGTCAGTACCTCAAAGCCCTGCAAGAGCTGCTTGAACAAGGCGTCAAGGAAGGCTCGCTCAGTTGCGCCGAACCCAAACTGATGGCGCGCACCCTGTTCAACATGCTGACCCACGCCTGTGTCTGGTATCAGGCTGATGGCCGCTGGGGTATCGATGACGTGATACGTCACTACTCGGACCTGGTGCTGAAAATGCTCGGTGCCGAATCGCTTGTGCCGCCTCCTGTCTCAGTGCCGCGCACCGTGATCAATCGCCGCTCAGTGCCGCTGGAGGTGCGCCCATGAGCGATCTCATGCAACCGTTTTCGATGGCCGACAAAACGGTGTTGGTGGCCGATGCCGCTACCCGCCTGGGCGCGCACTTCGCCCGTTTGATCAGCCTCGCCGGTGCCCGCGTGGCCCTTGGCGCACAGCACCCTTCGCAACTGGAACAGCTGGCGGCGGACCTGCGCTGGGAAGGTGGCGAAGTGTTGATCGTCGCGCTCGACAGCGCCCGCCGGCCAAGTATCGAAGCCGCACTGGAACGCGTGCAGGCGCAATTCGGTAGCGTGGATGTGTTGATCAATAACAGCGCCGAACATGAACACATTGCCCTCAATAATCACATCGTCCACTGCACCAGCCTCCATATGATTAGGGCCGAACGCGGTGGCAGCATCGTCAACATTGATCCACCGCCGCGCCCGATCAGCGCGCCGAACCCGTGCCTGCGCCCCAACAGCAGCCTGATTCGCATGAGCCGCGCCATGGCCCAGTCGCTGACGCCGCACCGCATTCGCGTCAACGTTATCGCCCCCGGACCCAACAAAGGCCCGGACGCAGGCCTTCAGGAACTCAATGGTCCGCTGCTGTTACTGGCCAGCGGCGCGGGTGCCAGCGTGACCGGCGCCGTATTGCATGTCGATGGCCATGAACGCGTCAGCCGCGCCACCTGATACGGGTGGCGTGCTCTTGTTGACGACGCTCGAACATGGTCGTTGGTCGCTCGTCGCGACGCCCGTCAACAAGGAGCCAGTCAGATGACTCGCATAACAAAGTGGCTGCCGAAACTTGCCCTGGTGGCGGCTTCGGTCCTGGCGATTTCGGCAACAGCCGGGGCCGCTGAAAAACCCAACATTCTGGTGATTTTCGGTGATGACATCGGCCAGACCAACATCAGCGCCTACTCCATGGGTGTGGTCGGCTACAAGACACCGAACATCGACCGCATTGCCCACGAAGGCATGCTGTTCACCGACTATTACGCCGAGAACAGCTGCACCGCTGGCCGTTCATCGTTCATCACCGGCCAGTCGCCGCTGCGCACCGGCCTGAGCAAAGTCGGGGTGCCGGGGGCACCAATCGGCCTGCAAAAACGTGATATCACCCTTGCCCAGGCCCTGAAATCCGAAGGCTATGCCACCGGCCAATTCGGCAAGAATCACCTCGGCGACAAAGATGAATTCCTGCCGACCAACCATGGTTTCGATGAGTTTTTCGGCAACCTTTATCACCTTAACGCCGAAGAAGAACCCGAACGCGCCTACTGGCCCAAGGATGACCCGGACTTCGTCAAGTCCCGGACCCCGCGCGGCGTGATTCACAGCTACGCCGACGGCAAGATCGAAGACACCGGCGCCCTGACCGCCAAACGCATGGAAACTATCGACGACGAAACCACGGCTGCCGCCCAATCGTTCATCGAGAAACAGGTCAAGGCCGACAAACCGTTTTTCGTCTGGATGAACACCACCCGCATGCACCTGTTCACTCACGTGCGCGACTCGATGAAAGGCCAGAGCGGCATGCCCGGCAACGAGTACGCCGACGGCATGCTTGAGCACGATGGCGACGTCGGCAAATTGCTGAAAACCCTCGACGACCTGAAAATCGCCGACAACACCATCGTCGTCTACACCACCGACAACGGCCCGAACCAGTTCTCCTGGCCGGACGCGGCGACCACGCCGTTCCGCAACGAGAAAAACTCCAACTGGGAAGGGGCTTACCGGGTACCGGCAATTGTGCGCTGGCCGGGCAAGATCAAGGCCGGCGAAGTGTCCAACGAGATGTTCTCGGGCATGGACTGGTTCCCGACCCTGATGGCCGCTGCGGGTGACAGCGGTGTGAAAGACAAGCTGCTCAAAGGCTGGTCACCGACCACCGGAGGCGCCAATTTCAAAGTGCACCTGGACGGCTACAACCAGCTGCCATACCTGACCGGTCAACAGCCCAAAGGCGAG
Organism: Pseudomonas sp. NPDC086278; assembly: GCF_050280905.1. Lineage (NCBI taxonomy): Bacteria > Pseudomonadati > Pseudomonadota > Gammaproteobacteria > Pseudomonadales > Pseudomonadaceae > Pseudomonas > Pseudomonas sp. NPDC086278. The sequence goes on along the minus strand of NZ_JBNNWE010000066.1, from coordinate 26,153 downwards.
CGCAAGGAGTTTTACTACTTCAACGATGACGGTGTGCTGGTGTCGATGCGTTACGACAACTGGAAAATCGTCTTCGCCGAGCAGCGCGAACCCGGAGGTTTCACCGTGTGGAGCAGCCCGTTTGTGACACTGCGCGTACCGAAGCTGTTCAACTTGCGAATGGACCCGTACGAGCGCGCCGATGTGGTGTCTGACCAGTATTACGACTGGACGGTGAAGAACTCTTACTTGCTGGCGGCCGGAGTGGCCAAGGCGGCGCGGTTCCTCCAGACCTTCATCGAGTACCCGCCGAGCCAGAAGCCGGCGAGTTTCAGCATTGATCAGATCCGCGCAGCGGTCGACGCGAAAATCGAAGAAAAAGCCAAGGCTCAAACCAAGCCATAAGCCGTGTCCGCCCCTCGTTGTCCAGGGGCGGCTCCGTCTTTCAAGACGCAGCATCTCCCCGGTAATACGTCGCATGCCTGGCGAGCCAGCGTTTGCCGATGTCGAGATCCTCTTTGCGCCGGGCAAGGATCCAGTCCGAGGTGCGCGGCACGCCCAGCTTATCCTGACCCATGGCTTGCCCGACCAGCACATTGCCTTGGGGCAACACCAGAAAGCTGAATACCCCCGTCGAATGCGACCCTTCCCTGAGCGACTTCCAGGTGCCGTACAGGTAGTGATCGTCGTACAGATCACACGCCCCCTGCCACAGGTAACCGCCGACATTGTCCGAGTTGCGCAGGCGCAGCTTGCCTTGGTCGATATCAATCGCCACCGTTTCAGTCACCCACTGATTGGGGTCATCGGCGTCCTGCCAGGTGGACGCCCAGGCGCCGAGCAGGTCGTTGCGACGCGAGTATTGTTGGGTGGTCTGGTATTCGGGCCACTTCGCCGAAAGCCAGGCGCCGATGACGGCGCAGGCCACGCCCAGAATGGTGGGGAACCAGTAAGTGTCAAAGGCGCTCATTTTTGTCGAGACCTGGCGTGTTGTGCAGATTGAGAGCTTAGCTCACGCCACGACTTTCAAGCCTGCCTCACCAGTCATAACTCAGCGTCGCAATGACGTTGCGGCGGTTGCCGTACAACACCGAATCCTCGTAGAACCCCGGCTCGAAGTAGTGCTTGTCGAACAGGTTGTTGGCGGTCACCGAGAGCTGGGTGCCCGTGAGACCGGCCTTGCCCAGGTCATAACGCAAGGTCGCGTCGGTCAAGGTGTACTGCGGGGTTTTCACGGTGTTTTGAATGTTGTACGAGGAACCGATATAGCGCTGGCCCACGCCCATTCCGACGCCATCGAACGCGCCACTGTCGACGGTGTAATCCAGCCAGACACTGGCGGTATTGCGTGGAATCGCGCGCGGGGTGTTGCCTTTGAACGTGGTGTCCTCGGTGATTTCGGCGTCGGTGTAGGCGTAGGACGCCAGCATGTTCCAGTTACGGCTGAGGCTGGCTTTGCCCTCGATTTCAAATCCACGGGATCGGACCTCGCCACTTTGTACCGAGAATCCGCTGTTGACCGGGTCGGCGGTGGTGACGTTTTTCTGAGTCAAGTCAAATGCCGAAACGGTAACGGAGGCGTCGTAACCCGGCGGTTGGTATTTGACCCCGACTTCGTATTGCTCGCCCTCGGTAGGCTTGAACATGCCACCGGAGATATCGGTATCGGGGTTGGGCTGGAACGAGGTGCTGTAACTGGCGTACGGCGTGATGCCGTTATCGAACAGGTACGCCAGGCCGATTCGCCCGGTGAACTTGTGATCGCGCTGTTCGGTGTCGACGTTTTCGGTGCCGAAGTACAGGCCCTGCTCGCGATCCTTGGCCCAGTCTTCGCGGCCACCGATGGTCAATGCCCAGCGGTCCAGTTTGATCTGGTCCTGAATGTACACGCCGACTTGCTGCATCTTGCTATTGGTGTCGCGTTGCAACGGGTCGTACCAGATCGCGGCGCCGCCATACACCGGGTTGTACAAGTCGAGCATCTCGAACTCAGGGTCCGGGTCACCGTTGCGGCGGGTTTCCTCGGCCTTGTAATGCGAATAATCGACCCCGGTCAGCAAGGTGTGTTGCAACGGCCCGGTGTTGAAAGTGCCCTGAATGTTGTTGTCGACCAAAAAGGTGTTGCTGCTTTTGGGCCGCAACTGCAAACCGACGTCCTGGGTGCGGCCGTCCTCGTTCAGGACCACGTCCGGACCGCTGGCGAGGAAACCGACGTTGGAGTGCATGTAGCGCAGGTTCTGCTGGAACTTCCAGCCGTTGTCGAACAAGTGCTCGTAGATCGAACCGACGGAAGTGGTTTCGACGTGGTAATAGCTGCCTTTCCAGCCCAGGTACGTGTCCGAGGCGATATGGCCATAGGGGCTGGTCAGCACGGTGCCGATGGCCGGGAAGCTTTGCTCCGAGCCGCCGGTCTTGCTCTTGTTGTAACTGGTGAGCAGGGTCAGGGTGTTGGCGTCATCGGGTTTCCAGGTCAGCGATGGCGCGACGTAGGTGCGGTCGTCGGGGGAATGGTCGACTTGCGTGCCGCTGTCGCGTTGCAACATCACCACCCGGCCAAACAAGGTGCCTTCGCTGTCTAGCTGGTCGCCCAGGTCGAGGCCAATCTGCCGCCGGTCAAAACTGCCGCCCTGCACTTCGATGTGATGGATCGGTGTTTCCTGCGGGCGTTTGCTGGTCATGTTGACCACCCCGCCCGGCGCCATTTGCCCGAACAGCACCGACGCCGGACCTTTGACCACGTCGATGCGCTCCAGGCCGAACGTCTCGAAACTGGTGTCGTACTGGTTGAAACCGGTGCGCAAACCATCCTGATAAATACCGAACAGGTTAAACGCCCGGAAGCCGCGCATGAAAATGTCCGGAGCGCCCTGCCCGCCGGCGTAATCCAGCACTCGAATGCCCGGCGTATACGCCACCGCCGAGTTGAAATCCTGCACGCCGCGCTGGTCCATTTCGTCGCGGGTGATCACTGAAATGGTCTGCGGGATTTCGTTGATCGGCGTGTCGGTCTTGGTCCCGACCGTGGTCCGCGTGGCGACGTAGCCCTGCACCGGACCGGTGCCGGTCTGTTCACTCGGGCGAAGGGCCTGGACCTGGGTCGGCTCCAGTTCTACAGACGCCCCTTGCGGAATCGCCTCCAGCACATACACGCCATCGCCTTGGGATGTCGCGCGCAAGCCACTGCCGGCCAACAGCCGCACAAAACCGCTTTGCAACGGGTAATCGCCTTCCAGACCGGCGCTTTTGCGCCCTTGCACCAATGCCGGATCAATCGCCAGATTGACGCCCGCCGTGGCGGCGAAGCTGGACAGCACTTGCCCCAGCGAACCGGGGGCAATCGAATAATGCTCAACATCGGCGGCGAATAACGTCGGGCTGGCGGACACGCTGAGCGCCAGAACGGCAACGTGCAAGGCACACGCCAGCGACGATGGACGAGGGGAAAAGGACATGCAGACTCCGTATCGATAAGACCTGTTTGCAGAGAGGACACGCGAGCGTTGAGAAACAGGACAGGCGAGGCGAAGTTTTTTTCAGGCGAGGCGCGATTGCAGGGTTACCCAGTAGCGCGTGCGGTAGACGACGCTCACCGGCAATGCCCGCGACACGGCGCTGAGCACCAGATCGGTGTCACGCAATTGGAAGGCGCCGCTGATCAGCAGTTCGCCCACTTGTGGCTCGCAGCGTATCCAGCCGGGCCGATAGCGGTTCAACTCGCGCACGAATGCCGACAGCGGCATCCGCTCGACGCGCAACACGCCTTGCGCCCAGTCGCCGCTGCCGGCAGGCAACGCGGTCGCGGCCAGCACGTGATGGTTGTCGAAACGTACGTTTTGCCCGGCGTTCAGCCGCACCTCGGCGTTGCCCCGGTTCGGCTGGATATCGACCGCGCCGGCAAACACGCTGACCAGACTCTGCGCCTCTTCCAGTCGCACGCTGAACCGCGTGCCGACCGGACGCACGTTGCCCTGATCGGTCTGCACCAACAGCGGCCGCTTGAGACGGTCCTGAGCGGTGGTCACCAGAATTTCCCCGGCGCGCAGCCGAATCAACCGCTGGGTTGCATCAAACACAATGTCCACGGCGCTTTGGGTGTTCAGATTCAGCTGTGTGCCGTCCGGCAAATTGATCTGCCGCTGCTCGCCGATGGCGGTTCGCTCATCCGCCGACCAGGACGATTGACGCCACGCCACCAGCGCCGCAGGCCCGGCAGTCATCAGCAGGACCAAGGCCTTGAGCCCGGAGCGACGACTCAACTGATCGGCGCGGTCCAGCGTCGGCAAACCTACGCCACTGGGAATGCCCTGCCATTGCTGACTGACCCGCTGCGCCAACTGCCAGGCGCGCTCATGATCGGGATGCTGCTTGCGCCACTGCTCGAATCGCACGTGTTGAGCCGCGTCGTGATCCATGTCGTTCAGGCGCATGTACCAGCGTGCGGCTTCGCGCACGACGCTGCGCTCCAGCGGCAGGTCGCTCATCCTTCCTGCGCCATCGCCAGCAGCATGCATTGCTCCATCGCCTGCGTGAGGTAGCGCTGCACAGTGCGCACCGTCACGTTCAGCATCGTGGCGATTTCGGCGTAAGTGTGGCCTTCCAGTTGCGACAGCAAAAACGCCCGGCGCACCAACGGCGGCAAGCCTTGCAATAGGGTATCGACTGTCTGCAGTGCCTCGCGGATCAGGCATTGCTCCTCGGCGGACGGCGCGAACTGGTCAGGCAGTTGCTCCAGCGTCTGCAACCACGCCTCTTCTACCGAACGACGGCGGTACAAATTGAGCATCAGCCGCCGGGCGATGGTCGCCAGGTAGGCGCGCGGCTGGTTCAGGTCCGGCTCACGGGGCGCCGCGGGCGTGCGGAACATCCGCACAAACGTGTCCTGCGCCAAGTCAGCGGCATCGCTGCGGCAACCCATCCGCCGCCATAACCAGCCCTGGAGCCAGGAATGGTGCTCGACGTACAGCGATTGAATGTCGCGGTGCAGGGTTGAGTCGCGGGAAGAGGCAGCACCCATGAGGCGGGTTTCCTGTTAAAGCGAGGCGATTGCATTTGAGAATGGATCGCACTATAGCGATGCAACCGGCGGGCGACAAGCGAACATCGGCGCGCTAGATTCATTGGCGAATCGCCCCACCACAATTTCGCCGGACGGTACTGAGCCAATGAACAGCAGCCTCGATCACCTCGCCATCGTCGCGCCGGACCTGGAGACCGGCTGCGCGTTCGTGACCCGCGCGCTGGGCGTCGAGTTGCAACCGGGCGGCAGCCATCCACGGATGGGCACCCACAACCGACTGCTGCGCCTCGGTGAAGCGGTGTATCTGGAAGTGATTGCGGTAGACCCGTGCGCCGCGCGTCCGAACCGCCCGCGCTGGTTTGACCTCGATCAATTGCCCGCCGATGCACCCGCCCGCCTGGCCACATGGGCGGCCCGGACCGATGATATCCACGGCATAAACAAGGCGTGGCGCGACATTGTCGGAGACGCGGAGCCCATGACCCGAGGCCATTTGTCCTGGCAGATCACGATCCCCCACGACGGCAGCCTGCCACTGGACGGTGCCGCCCCGACCTTGATTCAGTGGGACTCACCGGAACACCCCGCCCGCACGCTCAAGGATCAGGGTTGTTCGCTGATCGCGCTCGACGTATTTCATTTCGATCCCGAAAAAATCAACACCCTGCTCGGCGCGATCAATTTTTCGGGACCGGTTAATCTGCATGCGCTTGGCGCGGGAGCAACGCCGTATTTAATCGCGCATATCCAAACGCCGAGCGGGTTGAAAACACTGCCGATGCCGAGCGTTTGAATAGAGGATTGGTCAGGTTTTACACCAACCGTTCGATCTTCTTATGCTGCCAGACGAACTTGTAGTACGCCGTCTGCAACGCCAGCATCCCCAGATACGCCACCGGAAATGCCATCCATACGCCCTGCAATCCGAACTGCCCGTCCAGCACATACGCCACCGGCAATTGCACCAGCACCACGCAAACAATCGAAATCGCCATCGGCACCAACACCGTGCCGCTGGCGCGCATGATCCCGCCGACAATCGCCTGGAAGCCGAACACCAGCAGGCTCCAGAGCATGATGTGCAACAGGTGCTCGGCCATCGCCCGGGTCGTGTCTTCTGTGAGGAACAACCCCAACAACCAATGCGACAACAGATAACCCAACACCACCAGGCCACCGGTGAGGCATACGTTGATCAGCAGCCCCGTGCGCAAAATCGGCCCCATGCGCTCCAGCCGCCCGGCCCCAATCGCCTGCGCACCCAGGATCGAGGCGGTGATCGCAATCGACAGCGCCGGAAACTGCACGTAATTGACGATCTGCGTGACCGCGCCATACGCGGCCGTCGCTTGCGAGCCGTGCTGATTGACCAGCGCCAGAATCACCAGCTCCGACACCGACAACACCACCATCTGTAACCCGGTCGGCAACCCGATGCGCAGCACTTTGCCGAGAATTACCCGGTCCAGGCGCATCGCCGCGAACATCTCCCGGTCCGGCGCCAGCGGATGGCCCCTGCGAATCAACCGCCACGCCAGCCACCCCATCGCCGACACGTTACCCACCAACCCGGCATACGCCGCACTCTGAATCCCCATCGGCGGCAACCCCAGCCATCCGCGAATCAACGCCGGTGTCAGCGCCAACCCGATACACGTCGACACCACCAACGCCACCAGCGGCGATACCGTATCGCTGACCCCGCGCAGCAATTGCGTGAACAGCACGTAGACCAGCAGCGACGGCATGATCCACATCATCACGTGCGCGTAAGAGACGGCGTCGTCGAGCACGTCGGCCGGGGTGCCCAAACCCTGTAGCGCCGGCCGTGCGAAGACGCTGCCGAGAATAGCCGCCGCCAGACCTATCATTGCGCCCAGCAGTAACGTGGTGCCGGCGATGGCTTTTACCATGTGCAACTCACGGGCGCCCCACGCCTGCCCAATAAGCACGCCCGCGCCCGCACCGAGGCCAATGACCAGCGCGATGAAGAAAAAGACGATGGGGAACATGCCGGAAACAGCCGCCAACGCCTGGGTGCCGAGCATTTGGCCGATGTAGATGCTGTTGATCGTGCCGGACATCGACTGGAGGAAGTTCGACAGGACCATCGGCGCGAGGAAAAGCAGGTAGGTTTTCCAGAGTGGGGAGGATTGGGTTGGGGTTGGCATTGGATAGAGGTCCATCTCGACTGCTGGAGGTCTGATAAAGGATAGCTTCGATGAGTCAAAACCGAGGACCGCTGAACATCTCAGGTCTGTGTTTATATTTCCAGCCAAGAGACGTGAAATGTTCGAGATTTTATCGTGACGGGTCCTGCATAACGCTCGGAACCCGTGATATCCACTCATTCCTTGATCACCTTGCTCCTCGGTCCAGCGGGCGCGGAGGATGCCAGTGCGCCCCCGTCACCTAACGCCTAGCCGGATGCCATCACCCTGCGCTGACGGCGCTGTTTCCATACATTGCCGCCATCGATAGTCACCATCACGTCAATGAAGTTCTCATAAAAAATCCACGGCGTAACATCCGCTCCATACCGACCAATAACTCCCCCGGAGCACACCATCATGAAACGCCAAACCCTTCTCAGCATCGCTTTCTCGCTCTTCGCCGTTAACGCTTTTGCCGCCGCCCCTGTGCACCAGATGGTTGCTGAAGGTGGCTCGGATCGACTGATTGAAAGCCGTGTGGCTGAAGGTGGTTCGGATCGCTTGATTGAAAACCGGGTTGCCGCTGACGGTGCTGACCGTGTGCAACAGAACCGCGTTGCCGAAGGTGGCTCGGATCGTCTGATTGAAAACCGCGTTGCCGCCGATGGCTCCGACCGCCTGCAACAGAACCGCGTTGCCGCTGATGGTTCGGACCATCTGAACCAGAATCGCGTTGCCGAAGGTGGCGCCGACCGCCTGATCAAATATCGCGCTGCATAAATGAATGGCTTTACCGCGGTCCTCAATGAAAAGCCCGGCCTGTCCCGCCGGGCTTTTTTGCGTTTGTCCTGATTCTCGATTGCCTGCCTGCTCACGTCGCCGGCCTTGCTATCCTGCTGTTCAACATCAGCACGGACGCCTGCCAATGGTCATCGCACCGGCCTTCATCCTCCACGAAACCGAACACTGGATTCTCAACCATCACCTGGCGTCCGCATTGCCGGGTTACCTGATGCTGGGGTCGAAGGCTCACGTCAGCTCGGTGGCTGATCTGCCGGACGCCGCGCTGGCGGAGTTGGGCGGTTTGCTCGCCAACACCCAGCGAGTCCTCGAAGGACTGTTGCAACCCAAGTGGCTCTACATCAGCCGGTTCGGGCACATGCCGGGTTATCCGCTGCACTTTCATTTCATTCCGGTGTACGCCTGGGTTGAGGCGCTGTTCTGGCAGGACGAGCGCTACAGGCTCCTGCAAACGTTCGACTACTCAGGCAGTGGGCAATCACTCACCGACGGTGCCGAGCTGACACTGTTTATCTGGCGCGAATTCGGCGAAAAACCCCGGCCACCGGCCATTCAAGGCCCGGCGATCAGCGAAGTGATTGATCGTTTGTGCAGGGCGTTCAAACAGAGTGACTCGAAGGCCGCGCTTTAGCGCAGAGTCATCAACCAACGCTTGCCAATGCCCATTGAGAACGCGTTTTATGGACGCAGCCTGGAATGCCGGGCGCACTGCCACCGAAGAGGTTTTGCCTATGTTTCATCCTTCACGCTTACCGCGGTTTCTGTCCTGCGCCGCACTCAGCCTGTTCATCGGCGGCGCACAAGCCGACGCTTCCTCACCGCCACCCGATGCCTTGCAGCCGCTGCTAGTGACCATGAACGAGCGCTTGAACATCGGCGACCTGGTGGCGCTGACCAAGTGGGACAGCGGAAAGTTGAAGGTGCAGGACAGTACCCGGGAAGCGCAGGTTATCGATAACGCGAGGAAAGTCGCCGCCGAGCGCAAACTGGACCCGGACGAGGTCGCCGATTTGATCGCCGCGCAAATTGAAGCCAACAAGTTGGTGCAATACGGTCTGTTCGCGCAATGGCAAGCGGCCGGCAAAGCGCCCGATACGCCTCGACCGGACCTCATCAAACAAATCCGTCCGCAACTGGATGCGCTGCAAAATCGTCTGCTGCAGCAATACGCCGACTTCGAGCCTTATCGCAAAGACCCGAACTGTCCGGGCTGGTTGGCCAAGCAAAGAGCCAGTCTGATCAAGGATCAGTTGCACGGCCAGGCGCTGATTCGAGCCACCGGGGAGCTGTGTATCGTCGATAAATCAAAGGGTTAAGCGACCATTGACCGCGTCGATAGTCACCATTGACTCAATGAAGTTCTCTTAAAAAATCCGGGGCGTAACATCGCCAACCATACCAACCAATAACACCCCCGGAGCAAACATCATGAAACGCCAAACCGTCCTCAGCATCGCTTTCTCGCTCTTCGCCGTTAACGCTTTTGCCGCTACCCCTGTGCACCAGATGGTTGCTGAAGGTGGCTCGGATCGTCTGATTGAAAGCCGTGTGGCGGAAGGTGGCTCTGATCGTCTGATTGAAAACCGGGTCGCCGCTGATGGTGCTGACCGTTTGCAACAGAATCGTGTAGCCGAAGGTGGCTCTGATCGTCTGATTGAAAACCGGGTTGCCGCTGATGGTGCTGACCGTCTGCAACAGAATCGCGTCGCCGAAGGTGGTTCCGACCGCTTGATCGAAAGCCGCGCTGTCTGAATGGATGGCTGTACCGCGACACTCAACAAGAAGCCCGGCCTCACCCGCCGGGCTTTTTCATGCACAAAACAAATCAGTCCCGGGATTATCGCCAGCGAGTCGGCGTGATCGCCGCAGCGAATCAGTACTGGCGTGAAGTGGCTGATCGTCGAGGCAGGAACTTTGTTTCCCGTTGAAAATAACTCGAACTCCCGCCATGGCGCTGCATCCAACGAATAGATCACTGGAGGTAAGTGCCATGAACAACGATGACCGTGTTAACGACCTCGACCGCGAAACCGCAACAAACGCCCCGCCCCTGGATACGTCTGGCAAACCCGTCAATGTGGTGGAAAGGGATCTGGAAGACACCGACCGCGATACCCGAGGCGTGGATGAAGTCATTACGCCCTCTTCCACCCGCGTCAAAGAGCAGGATGCCGAAGAGCTGAATCAAAAAATTGCCGAGATAGAGCGCAAAGTGGCGGATGGTAATTAGCTGGAGCCTATAAAAGCCTGGCCTGATCGGTCGGGCTTTTTAGCTAGCGACTGATCGTGTAAACAAGGCTCGGCAACTGCCCCGGCACGTCATCCAGCACATCGACGCGCTGCATGCCGATTTTCTCCAGCACGTGGATCGATGCCGCATGCGCCGGTCTTACCAGCGCAAAAATTTGCCGCAGTTTTAGCTCATCGAGCCCGAACCCAACTGCTGCGCGGCTCAACTCGGTTGCATACCCCCGGCCCCACGCCGTCACGGCAAACCGATAACCCAGGTTCAGTCGTTCTGTTTCTGCGTACTTGCGCGAATCAACACCACCAAAACCGATCACACAATCCGGGGCGTCGCGGGTGGCAATCGTCCACTGCCCGTAGCCATGAATTTCCCAGTGGGTCATCCACTGAGTCAGAAGCGTTTGTGCCTGATCAATACGGGTCAGCGGGCCGGCGGGATTGAACTGGTTCGTGGCGGGGTCGCCGTAGATGGCGAAGACGCTGGCCAGGTCGTCGACTTGGGGTGGCCGTAACAGTAATCGCGCGGTGATTCGTGGCACAGGCAAGCCCTATTGCGGCTGAAACGTTTGAAGGTAAGCCAGCAGGTTTTCGACTTTTTCCGGATCGTCCAGGCCCCAGAAAATCATCCGCGTGCCGGGCACCACTTTCTTTGGCGCTTCGAGGTACGCGGTCAGGTTCTCGCGGGTCCAGACCAGGCCGGCTGATTTCATCGCGTCGGAATACTGGTAATCCGTGGTGCTGGCCGAGGCGCGGCCAATAATGCCATTGAGTTGCGGCCCGAAAGAGCCGCGCGCCGACGTTCCGACCTGATGGCAACCCCCGCACAAACGCTTGAACAGTGTCGCGCCCGCCTCGGCATCGCCCGCCGCAGCGGCCGGCAGGCTGAACAACCCGGTACAGAGCAGCAAGGTGAAGGTGACGGCGACGGTGCTCTTCATGTTCGGTTCCAGACCAGAAAGTGTTCACAACAGAAGCTGGCCGCGATTTCACCATGATCGTCTATCCTGTGCACCCCGAATTTACCGGAGACGCTTGTGCCGCCCTTGACCGCCCGCGAGGTTTACCAGCAACTGCGCGATGCCGCGCTGGAAGTCCGGCCGCTGCAGCGCCTTGCCGAACAACCCGAGTCCGGCCACGTGCTCGTCGATATCGAAGGCTGGCGCCTGAGCCTCGGTTTTGACGGCACTCGTCTGCTGCATTGCCAGCGCTGCCAACGCCCGGACGGTCGCGAGGGCGAATTGGGCCAATGGCAACGTTTTGGTACTGATCCGGTCAGTTTGCTCAGCACCTGGGAGCTGGCGCAGATCGAACGCCTGTGTCGCGGATTGATTCAATCGCCCTGATGGGCCGTGCCCTGGGTCCGCGTTACGCCGCAGTGGGGTGTTAAAAACCTCGGGTTTGCGCACCTGGGCCATGAAAGGGCCGCCACTGGCACCGACTTGGCGATTGCGCATACCATGCCGCGACTCCAGAAAATTAGACAGTGGCCATGATCAAAGCGAGTTTGCGCAGTCACCTGACCCTGTGGTTTGCCGGTTTATCGCTGCTCACGCTGGTGAGCGTAGGTTTCTACGTGGGCCACATTGCCACCGCGCAGATGAAGCAGGCCAGCGGCAATGCCTTGCTGAGCACCGCGCGCTCGGCGTCCGAACTGCTGGGCGCGCAGCTGCATGAACGCCAACTCGAAGTGTCGCTGCTCAGCCGCGCCCCGCTGTTCAAAAGAGGCGATCTCGACGACCCGGACATTTTGACCTCGATGGAACTGCGCTCGCAGTCCCGCGCCGAATACGCGTGGATGGGCGTGGCCGATGCCGACGGGCGTGTGCGCCAAGCGGTGAACGGGCTGCTGGTCAATCAATCGGTAAAAGAACGCCCATGGTTCCAGGCCGGAATGCGCGGCGCCTACACCGGCGACCCGCATGAAGCGGTATTGCTGGCCAAACTGCTACCGGCAAACACCACGGGCGAGCCGTTGCGTTTCATCGATTTCGCCGCACCGATCCACGATGCCCAAGGCAAGGTGATAGGCGTGTTGGGCGCGCATGCACATTGGAGCTGGGTGACGCGGATTGTGGATGCGGCGGTGCTGCAAAAAGGCACGGAGCCTGAAGTGCAAGCGCTGATCGTCGATCACGACGGCAAAGTGCTCTACCCGGAGTCGCTGCTGGGGCAACAATTGCCACTGTCCGAGCAAAAACCTTCCGACGTTCCCGGCTGGACCGTCGGCCAGGGTTTCCTCACCAGCATGGTCGCCGTGCCCGTGCCGTCGAGCACCGGCCTTTCGTGGTACATCGCGGTTCGCCAACCACTGGACATCGCCCTGCAGCCCGCGCGCATTCTGCTCTACAAGCTGTTGCTGCTGGGCGTGCTGGCGGCCGTGGCGTTCGGCTTCGTCGCCTACTACCTGGCGTTGTACCTGAGCCGCCCGATCGAACTGTTGGCGAAATCGGCCCAGCAGGTGCAGAACCAGCAATCCGGGGCAACGTTCCCGCAGGATCATTCGGTCCTGGAGATCGCCCAACTCGGCCTGTCCATCCAAAGCATGACGCAGTCGCTGCTCGGCAAGGAGCGCGAGCTGCAAGAGGCCAACGCTTCGCTGGAAGCCACGGTCGCGCAGCGCACCGCCGCCCTCACCCAGGCCAATGCCGAACTGCTGAAACTGGCGACCCACGACGCCCTGACCGGCGTGTACAACCGGCGGCGCTTCGACGAAAAACTGGCCGAGTCCAGCCTGCTCTTCCAGCGCACCGGACGCCCGTTTGCGCTGCTGTTCATCGACGCCGATCACTTCAAGAAAATCAACGACACCCACGGTCACGCCGTCGGCGATGAAGTGCTGCAACGCATCGCCCAACTGATTCAGGGCACCACCCGCGAAACCGATTTTGTGGCGCGCTACGGCGGTGAGGAATTTGCCGTGTTGTTGCCGGAAATCGAGCAACCCGACTGCCCCGAAGTCGTCGCCGAAAAAATTCGCGCCGCCATCGCCGGGGCCGGCTTTGGCTCGATTGGCCAGGTCACCGTAAGCATCGGCATCGGCCTGGCCGAGCTTTCGGACAGCAACACCACGGCGCTGATCAAACGCGCCGACCAGCAGTTGTATCAGGCGAAGTGGTCCGGCAGAAATCGCGTGGCGTACAACGCCAGCGCGACTGAGACCTCGCGCTAGCACGCCTTGCGATCCATCGACAAAAGCGTGATGGCTGTCGGCAAACCGATGTAAAGGGTGCTTTACATTGGAAAAAGCATCGACCAATATGTAAAGGACGTTTTACATCAAGGATTATGAAATGAAACGGTATTACCTCGAAATGGGCGCAGCGCTAGCCCTGTATTCGATTGTGTTGATGGCTTCGATATTCCTGCTAATGCGCTTGCAAGACGCCAGTCTTTATTTGCGCACGCTCATCACGCTCACTCCGGTGATCCCGGCTGCGTTGATGTGCTGGGCCATCGTCCGCCAGCTTCGGCGCCTGGATGAAATGCATTTACGCATCCAGTTCGAAGCCTTGGGCTTCGCTTTTGCGGCGTCTGCGCTACTGACCTTCAGCTACGGTTTTCTGGAAAATGTCGGTGCGCCCCACTTGCCTTGGCTATGGGTATGGCCGGTGATGGGCCTGACGTGGATCATCGGGCTGCGCGTTGCCAGACGCCGTTATCAATGAAGAATCGGTTGAAAGAACTTCGTGCCGAACGCAAGTGGTCGCAGGTCGACCTGGCCTCGCTGCTGAACGTATCCCGGCAGACGATCAATGCGATTGAAAACGAGCGGTACGACCCAAGCTTGCCGCTGGCCTTTCAAATCTCCCGAGCGTTCGAATTGCCAATCGAGAGCATTTTTGATGACGGGGATTCGGGCCTGTCCTGAGGCCCCTCACTCCATGCGAAGTGAAAAAACAGATCGAACAGTCTTTCAACGGCTCGACCCTGAAGTCGTGCCTATTCAAGTCTCAGCAGGCCCGAAGGCACGACTGTTTCGATGAGCCCGGTAGCCACGTCGTAGACCAACCCCGTCAACTGGAAGATGGCGGACTTGCCGGTGCATGCGTATTTTCCGCTGGGGCGCACCACGCGGATGGCGGCGCGTGCGTTTGCGGATTTTCTGGCGACGACGCTCGGCAGCGGACCGAACGGTGATTGATCACTGAGCATCAATGCCCGGACATCAAACCATGCAACACGCCGAGCCTTAACCCGGCTTCGGACGGTGTCATCTGCGCGATGCCAAACACCTTGAACGCCGCCAGCATCAGCACCAGACCACCGGGCAAGGTGCTCAGGCGATGGCTTGGCAAACCGGCCAGCCGCAGCTGGCTGACATGGCCGGCTTCGAGCAATCGCAGCGACAAACGCAGCAGGCCGCTATAGCTGATGCCGCTTTGGCCAGGGTTATTCAGTCCGTTGGCTTTGAGTAGTTTCGCCAACGTGCGGGCGGTGCCGGAAGAGCCGATCGCTTGCTGCCAACCCAATGCGCGATAACGCTGTGCAACCGTTTCAAATTGCAGCGTCGCCACGCGCTCGGCCTCCAGCAGCGCCGACGCCGTGATGCGACCATCCTGAAAGTATCGAGCCCCCACGTTGCCGCTGCCGATGGCGATGCTTTCGGTCAGCAACGGTTGCGCGCCCCGCCCCAGGATCAGTTCGGTGGAACCGCCGCCAATGTCCACCACCAGGCGCATGGTTTCGGCACTCGGGATCGTATGGGCCACGCCGGCGTAGACCAGTTGCGCTTCTTCGTGCCCGGAGATCACATCGATCCGAAAGCCCAGGTGCCGCTCTGCGCTGGCCAGAAACAGCCGGGCATTATCGGCCTCGCGCACCGCGCTGGTTGCCACCGCCCGCACCCGTCCGGCCTCGAAGCCGCGCAGTTTTTTGCCGAACCTTGCCAGCGCCTGCCAGCCTCGGTCGAGTGCCAACTCGTCCAGCGCGCCGCCCTGAAACCCCTCCGCCAGCCGCACGGGCTCACGCAGGGTTTTGACTTCCTGGATCATCAACTGCTGGTTGCGCCTGACCGACTGGCCAATCATCAGGCGAAACGCATTGGAGCCCAGGTCTATGGCCGCGAACAGAGAGGCGTCACCTTTCATGGAAATTCCTGGCAGGTTTATCAGCCCGTGGACGGGGTTCCGCCGAGCCTTCAAGACGGTTTGCGAGGATCCTGTCATGGGTTGAGTGACACCTTGATGACAACGCAATATGGCCGCCGCGACGCCGCTCACTGGCCGCGAGCGGCCTGTTTCGAACAGTTCAGCGCCACGGCGGCATGGATCAGCGCCGTCAACGCCTGTTCATTGATCGCTTCGCCCTCATGCACGTCAATCGCCCGTCGGGTATTACCTTCGAGGCTGGAATTGAACAGCCCTGAAGGGTCTTGCAGCGACGCCCCCTTGGCGAAGGTCATTTTCACCACACTTTTGTAGGTTTCGCCGGTGCAGATAATGCCCGCGTGCGACCACACGGGAACGCCGCGCCATTTCCACTCCTCGACCACTTCAGGGTCGGCTTGCCGGATCAGCGCGCGGATGCGCGCCAGCGTATCGCCGCGCCAATCCGTCAGTTCCTTGATTCGCTGATCGATCAGCCGGGACGCGGATTCCGCGCCCGCCTCTGCCTCGGTTGAACCGGTGTGCTCCTTCTTCATGACTATCGTCCTCTGGATGATGGTGTCCCTCGCCGCACTTGAGTATTGCGGCAGTCAGCGGGTTTTGCCGTTTCGCCGACGACATGACCTTTTGGCTGCGCAAGGTTGCGAGCATCCCGATCCGGGCCTATGGTCGAAGCGAGCTATTGCCTGCCATCCATCGCAGGTCATTGTCCATCCATGGAACTTCGCAGGAGGTGACAACATGCCCGAACAGCCTATTCCAGACACTTCACGCCCCGCCGTGCTCGGCCTGATTGGCAACACGCCGCTGGTACGGGTCAGCCGCTTCGATACCGGCCTGTGCACGCTGTTTCTCAAACTCGAATCGCAAAATCCCGGCGGTTCAATCAAGGACCGCATCGGCCTGGCGATGATCGACGCCGCCGAACGTGACGGTCGTCTCAAACCTGGCGGCACCATCGTTGAAGCCACCGCCGGCAACACGGGTCTGGGTCTGGCCCTGGTCGGTCGCGCCAAGGGTTATCGCGTGGTGCTGGTGGTGCCGGACAAGATGTCCACGGAAAAAGTCCTGCACCTCAAGGCAATGGGCGCCGAGGTGCACATCACCCGTTCCGATGTCGGCAAGGGCCACCCCGAGTATTACCAGGACGTGGCCGCGCGCCTGGCGCAGGACATTCCCGGCGCGTTTTTCGCCGACCAGTTCAACAACCCGGCCAACCCACTGGCCCACGAATGCAGCACCGCGCCGGAGATCTGGGCGCAAACCGAACACGATCTGGACGCCATCGTCGTCGGTGTCGGTTCCGCTGGCACGCTGACCGGGCTGACCCGTTTCTTCAAACGCGTGCAGCCGGACCTGGAAATGGTGCTGGCCGACCCGGTCGGCTCGGTGATGGCTGAATACAGCCGCAGCGGGACCATCGGCACCCCCGGTGCGTGGGCGGTGGAAGGCATCGGCGAGGACTTCATCCCGTCGATTGCCGACCTCTCCAGCGTGCACCACGCCTATTCGATCAGCGACGAGGAAAGCTTCGATCACGCCCGCCAGTTGCTGCGCGCCGAAGGCATTCTCGGCGGTTCCTCGACCGGCACCTTGCTCGCCGCCGCCCTGCGTTATTGCCGCGAGCAAACCGAGCCCAAGCGCGTGGTCAGCTTCGTCTGCGACACTGGCACCCGCTACCTGTCGAAGGTCTACAACGACCAATGGATGAACGATCAGGGCCTGCTCGCGCAAAAACGGTACGGTGATGTGCGCGACATCATCGCCCGGCGTTTCGAGGATGGCCGGGTGATCAGCGTCGGCCCGGACGACACGCTGCTGACGGCGTTCCAGCGCATGCGCCTGGCGGATGTGTCGCAGTTGCCGGTGCTGGTGGATGGCCAGAAACTGGTCGGCGTGATCGACGAATCCGACATTCTGTTGCGCCTGCAGGAAGACGCCTCGCACTTTCGCCTGACCGTCGCCAGCGCGATGACCGACAAGGTCGAGACGCTGCCGCCGAACACCAGCCTGACCGCGTTGCAGGCCGAACTGGACCGTGGCCTGGTCGCCATTATTGCCGACGCTTCGGGCTTTCACGGCCTGATTACCCGCGTCGACCTGCTCAACCATTTGCGGAGATCCCTGACATGAGTCAACACGATGAAACCGGCGCGCCACGCGCTTTCGCCACGCGGGTGATCCACGCCGGGCAAACGCCGGACCCGACCACCGGCGCGCTGATGCCGCCGATTTACGCCAACTCCACGTACTTGCAACAAAGCCCCGGCGTGCACAAGGGCTTCGATTACGGGCGCTCGCACAACCCGACGCGTTTTGCGCTGGAACGCTGCGTCGCCGACCTCGAAAGCGGCACCCAGGCTTTCGCGTTCGCCTCCGGACTGGCGGCGATATCCAACGTGCTCGAATTGCTCGATGCCGGTGCACACATCGTTTCGGGCAATGATTTGTACGGCGGCACCTTCCGCCTGTTCGACAAGGTCCGGCGGCGTAGCGCCGGGCACCGCTTCAGCTTTGTCGACCTGACCGACCTGTCGGCCTTCGAAGCCTCACTTCAAGACGACACGAAAATGGTCTGGGTCGAGACGCCCAGCAATCCGCTGCTGAGCCTGACGGACCTCGCCGCCGTCGCGCGCATCTGCCGTGGCCGAGGCATCATCTGCGTCGCCGACAATACCTTCGCCAGCCCGTGGATCCAGCGGCCGCTGGAGCTGGGTTTCGACATCGTGCTGCACTCGACCACCAAATACCTGAACGGCCACTCCGATGTAATCGGCGGCATCGCCGTGGTCGGGGACAACGCCGAACTGGCCGAACGCCTGGGCTTTTTGCAGAATTCGGTGGGCGCCATTGCCGGGCCGTTCGACGCGTTCCTCACGTTGCGTGGGGTGAAAACCCTGGCGCTGCGCATGGAACGCCACTGCAGCAACGCGCTGGAACTGGCGCAATGGCTGGAGCGCCAGCCGCAAGTGGCGCGCGTCTACTATCCGGGCCTGCCGTCACACCCGCAGCATGAGCTGGCGAAACGGCAGATGCGCGGCTTCGGCGGGATGATTTCCATCGACCTCAACAGCGACCTTGCCGGCGCCCGGCGTTTCCTCGAAAGTGTGCAAATCTTCGCACTGGCCGAAAGCCTGGGCGGCGTCGAAAGCCTGATCGAGCACCCGGCGATCATGACCCACGCCACCATCCCCGCCGAAACCCGCGCGCAACTGGGGATCGGCGACGGGTTGGTGCGGTTGTCGGTCGGCGTCGAGGATGTCGAAGATTTGCGCGCCGACCTGGCCCAGGCGCTGGCGCGCCTGTGAAAACCAACCTCAGACCAATAACAACAGGAGTCATTGATGTCTGAACTGAAGCTACACCCCAACGCCGCGGCATCGCTGAAACAGTGGCACGCGATGATCAGCAAGGCTGATTTGAAAGCCTTGCCCGAATTGCTCGACCCGCAAGCGGTGTTCCGCTCGCCGATGGCGCACGCGCCCTACCCCGGCGCGCCGGTGGTGACGATGATC
The DNA here is from genome assembly GCF_050280905.1 of Pseudomonas sp. NPDC086278. NCBI lineage: Bacteria > Pseudomonadati > Pseudomonadota > Gammaproteobacteria > Pseudomonadales > Pseudomonadaceae > Pseudomonas > Pseudomonas sp. NPDC086278. Next base: position 7,336 of record NZ_JBNNWE010000066.1, on the reverse strand, counting down.
CTGAACACAGTGGTTGAGGTGTTTAAGGACTTCACTTACCACCGTGAATTGGCGACAGAAGACGGCTTGAGCGTGGTGCTGGAGTTCAGCGCCAACGTCAACGGAAAAAAGCTCAAGGGCATCGACATGATCCGCTTCGACGAGCAGGGCAAGATTGTCGAGTTTGAGGTGATGGTGCGGCCGATGAGTGGCTTGCAGGCGTTGGGCGAAGAAATGGGCAGCAGGCTTGGCGCTTATCTGGCGGCAAGTAAAGGCTGATTGCGAAAAACAATGCTTGTAGGGTGAATATGTCCGTGTTCAAGAAAAAGCTTCTGGCAGCCCTGTTCTGCTGCGCTGCACTGTCGGCGACCCCATCCACCTACGCGGCCAGTTTCGACTGTAACCAGGCCAAGGCGGTCGATGAAAAAACCGTCTGCGCCAACCGTGCGCTGAACGACCTCGACGTAAAAATGGCAGTGCTTTACAGCCTTGACCGAAAGTTTTTGCCCATGGGCGGACGCGACGATTTGATTAGCCAGCAGCAGGACTGGCTGAAAAGCCGAGCATCGTGCGGGGCAAACGTGAGTTGCTTGACGGACTCGTACGAACGGCGAATCCAGGTGCTGCAAAAGATCATCGATACACGGGTGGTGACGAAAGGGCCGTTTTGACCGAAGGGCCAGTCGCCCGCATCACCTTGGCGCAACCGCACGCCAAGGTGATGCGCCCAAGCGTTAGTTGCCGGACTTGATGCTCGTCCATACCCGCGTGCGAACCCGCTCAAGCTTCTGCGGCAATGGCTGCACCACGTACAACGTTTTCAGCGCTTCGCTGGTCGGCGTCAGGTTCGGGTTGCCGGTGATGTCCTTGTTGATCAGCGGCAGAGAATCCTTGTTGGCGTTCGGGTAGCCAAGGAAATCGCTGATCGGAGCGATGACTTTCGGGTCGAGCAAAGTGTTGAGGAACTCGTGGGCTTCCTCGACATTCTTCGCGCTTTTTGGAATGGCAAAGGTATCGAACCAGATCGGTGCGCCTTCCTTCGGCAAGCGCCAATCGACGACCACGCCGTTGCCCGCCTCTTTGGCGCGATTGCCGAACTGGTAGAAGCTGCCGGAGTAGCCGATGGCGACGCAGATGTCGCCGTTGGCGATGTCGGTCATGTATTTGGCGGAGTTGAAGTAGGTGACGTACGGGCGAATCTTCAGCATCAGCGCCTTGGCTTTTTCGTAGTCGTCCGGGTTCTGGCTGTTAGGGTCCAGGCCCAGGTAGTGCAACGCCAGCGGCAGGATTTCCGACGGCGAGTCAAGCATGGCTACGCCGCAGGATTTGAGCTTTTCCATGTTCTCGGGCTTGAACACCAGGTCCCAACTGTCCACCGGTGCGTTATCGCCGAGTGCCGCTCTGACCTTGGCCGGGTTGAACCCGATCAGCACCGTGCCGTACATGTAAGGCACGCCGTACTGGTTGCCGGGGTCATTCTTGTCCAGCAACTTGAGCAGCGCCGGGTCCTGGTGCGACCAGTTCGGCAGCTTGGACTTGTCCAGTTTCTGGAACACGCCGGCCTTGATCTGGGTTTCGATAAATTGATTGGACGGCACCACCAGGTCGTAGCCCGAGTTGCCGGTCAGCAGCTTGGCTTCCAGCGACTCGTTGGTGTCGAAGGTGTCCCAGGTCACTTTGATACCGGTGTCTTTGGCGAAGTCTTTGGGCACCGACGGCAGGATGTAATCCGCCCAGTTGTACACCCGTAGTTCGCGCTGTTCGGCCTGCACCGCGCTGGCCAGCAGCGTCAACCCGCAAACGGTGGCGCCCAGTATGCGTTTCATCGTGACCATGGTTCGTTTCCCCAAGTGTGTAGCTCGATGGTTTTTATGTTCTGTACACAGCAGGCCTGCAAAATTGCCGAGGAAAGGAAAAGAGCATTGTTGTTTTTGGTGTCAACGGACCGGCAATGGCTTCGATTCTTGCCGAGGGGCTGGTCAGGAGCATAGTGCGAGGTTGGCCAAAAGGAGATCGAAATGGCCAATATGCGTGTCCGGATCAATGGACCATTCCGGTATTGGGCGCCATGACCCTCAATTGTCAGAGCAGTGCTTGCAGTCGGTGATCAACGGCTGGCCTTGCTGCCCCGCACCCTCCCCAAAAAAGAAGAGCGGGCTGTTAAGCGCCGCTCTGCGAATGATAAATGAAGGCCGCCGCAGTCCTCAGTTCGGGTCCAGCAAGCCGCCACTCCAGTTACGCGACACCCGGCTGCCGGTGAACTTGGCCACCACCATGCCTTGCGACACCAGTCGATCCCGATAGCGGGTGACCATGCGCCCGGCCTGTTCCGCATGCAGGATCACCTCGGAAGCAGGATCGCCCGGCCGGCGCAGAATCCGCGCAAAGCGCTGGCCTTCTTCGACAAAATCACCCAGCTCTTTTTCAAAGATCAGCACCCCCGGCTGCGGCGCGAGGATGGTTTCCATCTGGCCCATGTCCATCGCTTCGACGGGCCAGGCGTCCGCCGTCAGCGGTTCGTCGATGATCCCGTAACTGCACAGCCACACGTACAAGCCGTCGGCATCCTGTTCGGCAAAGCGGTCGCTGACATCGCCCTGCCCGCGCAACTCAAGGGTTGCGGCCATGCGCTGATCGGTGACGCCATCGCGCAACCACGGCGCAATGATGGTTTCCTCGAAAGAACCATCACCGCCCTCGTCCCAGATGATCGCCACGTCCATCTTCATCGCCGCCGCCAGTTCGCGGCCTCGTGGCCAGAAGCTGCGGTGCACGTAGAGGTACGGCAACGCCTCGTCATCGGTGTGCAGGTCGAGCATCACGTCGGCCGGCGCCGCCAGTTGCACCAGTTTTTTTTGCCAGTCCTGGACGTTGGTCGAAGGCTGCGCCATCGCGGTCGACTGGTCGAACGAACGGTTGAAGTTGTGCCCGGTGGCGTCGTGAAAGCGCCCGAGAATTCGCCCCTGGCGGAACTGCCCGATGCCCAGCGGATTGGCCTGCGGCACCACGGTCACGCTGCCCTTGAGCCGGCCCTGAGCCTCGGCAAGGTGCAGGCGCTGCATCAACAGGTGCAGCACCAGCATTCCGGCGATTTCATCGGCGTGCACCCCGGCTTGCAGGTGCACCTTCGGCCCGCTGTCACTGCCCACGAAACGCCACGCACCGACCTGGACCGCGTCGCCATTATTGTTGCGAACACTGAACGAAATATCCTGCGCCATCCGCTTGTCCTCCCGTCATGATCATTAAAAACCAGCGTTTGCCGCTGACTTCACTGGAGATTGAACGCCTGTTCAACTAAGCTCGCCAACCAGGCACCGCACTCAAGGATTCCTCTGTGACCACTCCTTCTGTCAAAAACCGTCGCGCTATCCCCGACGAGCGCCGCGAGATGCTGGTCGCCGCCGCCCTGCGTTGCCTGGCTCGTGACGGTCACGCCGGTATTTCAGTGCGCCGCATCGCGACCGAAGCCGGGGTCTCGGTCGGCTTGCTCAATCATCATTTCGGCAGCATCGATGCGTTGATCGCCGACACTTACCAGAAGATCGCCAGCGAACTGACCACGGCCCTGCTCCAGGAAATCCAGCGGGCCGGCACCCCGGCGCAGAAGATGGACGCGTTCCTCAAAGGCTCGTTTTCACCACGGGTCATGGACCCGCAATTGCTCGGTGTATGGGTGGTGTTCTGGAGCCTGGTCCGCCATTCCGAACACGTCAGCCTGTCCCACGAAAAGAGCTACCGCGCCTACCTCGACCTGCTGGGCCAACTGCTGAACGACATGGCCACCAGCGAAGGTTTCGTGATTCACGACACCCGGCTCGCGGCCATCGGTTTATCGGCGATGCTCGACGGACTCTGGATCGAGTGGTGCCTCAACCCCGAGACCTTCAGCCCCGCCAACGGGCTCCACATCTGCCGTTGCTGGATAAAGGGGCTGCGTCACGGAGCATTCAGCGCCGACGACGTCCTGTGAGGCGTGGCGCCCGAAGATCATCGCCAGGGTGCCGCTGATCGCAATCAGCCCGGCACCGATCATCAGCGAGACGTCCATCAGCGTGCCCCAGACGAAGCTCGACAACAGGAACGCCCAGATCAGGCCGGTGTACTCGAACGGTGCCAGCAACGTCGCAGTGGCGCGCCTGAAACTGGCGAACAACAGGAACTGGCCGATACCGCCCACCAGCCCGGCGGCGAGCATGCCCAGCCAGTCCGGCAGCGGCGCCGGGGTGTAAGTCCAGGGCAGCGCCACCGCCATGCAAACCACAAACACCACGTTAGTGATCAGCATCTGCTCCAGCACTGAGGTCTGGTCATCGACCTGACGCAACTGGATGTAGGTGAACGCCCAGCACATCGCCGCCAGCAGCGACAGCGCAATCGGCCACGGCTCGGCGATATTGCCCGGACGGCAGGCGATGATCACCCCGACAAAACCCAGGACCAGCGAGAACCACTGCCAACCGCTCGAACGCTCCTTGAGAATCACTGCCGCCAACACCGTCACCATGATCGGCGCGGTGAAATACAGGGTGGTCATTTCCGACAGGGACAAGTCCTTGGCCGCCGTGTAATACAGCACCCAGGCGACAAGCGACAGCAAGCCGCGCTCCACCAGCACGCGTCGGCTTGGCGAGCGCCAGGCTTTCTGCACCAGGCGCGAGCGCCCCGCCATCAAGCAGACGACCACCACGAACAGGCTGCGCCAGAACAGGATGGTGACCACCGAATAATCGGCGACCAGCCATTTGATCACGGCGTCCTGCAACGCCAGGAACGCGTAACCCAACGTGCACAGGCCAATGCCCTGCAACGACCGATCAACCCTTCCTGGCGTACTCATTACACCGACCTGCGCACGGGTGTCCCGCGCCGTTCGGCAAAGGCAAACAGCATCTCGATCAGGAACGTCAGGCAGACATACACCCCGGCCACCAGCAACAGCGGCTCATACACTTGAAGGGTCTGCGCCCGCACCACGTTCGCGGCGCCCAACAGATCGACAATCGCAATCGTCGACGCCAGGGCCGTGGACTTGAGCAGCATCACGGTCTCACCGGCCAGGGTTGGCAGCAGCAAGCGCAACGCTCGCGGCAAACGCACCCGCAGCAGCGACTGACGCGGGGTCATGCCGAACGCCGAAGCGGCTTCCATTTCGCCTTTGGGCACCGCCAACAGGCCGCCGCGAATCACCTCACCGACATACGCGCCCACCGACAGCACCAGCGCAAAGACGATGTACCAGTAACCATCGCGCAGATACGGCCAGAGAAAGCTGCCACGGATCAGCGGAAACTGTGCAAACAGGCTGCCGAGGCCGTAGTAGAAAATGTAGATCTGGATCAGCAACGGCGTCCCGCGCAACACGCTGGTGTAGAACAGGCTGCCCTTGGCGATGATTTTGTTTTTCGAGATCCGCGCCAACGCCACCAGCACCGCCAGCACAAACCCGAACACGCTGGAGATCAGCAGAATGGTGATGGTCGTCTGCAATCCGCGGAGCAATAGCGCCCCGTATTCAACTATCCACGCTGGAATCATTTCGTTCACTCAGCCAAAGGCATCCAGCGACGAATACGTCGCTCAAGCCGTCCCGACAGGTAGTTGGACACCAGCGTCACCACGTAATAAAGCGCGGCGGCCGTGAGGTAGAACAACAGGTAGTGACGCGTCGAACCCGCGCCTTGCTTGGCGGTGTACAGCAGCTCGTTGGTGCCGACCACGCTGATCAATGCACTGTCCTTGATCAGGTTGATCCACAGGTTGGCCATGCCGGCCATCGCGTAGGGCGCCATGATCGGCAGCGTGACCCGCCGGAACAAACCGAAACCGCTCAGGCCGAACGCCTTCCCCGCCTCGATCTGGCCGTACGGAATCGCTTGAATCGCCGCACGGAAAATCTCCGAGGCGTAAGCGCCCTGTACCAGCCCCAACACCACGATGGCCGCCAGCGGACCGCTGACATTGACCACGTCGTAACCCATCTGCGTCATCAGCGAGTTCAGCAGCATCGAGCCGACGTAGTACAGCAACAGAATCAGCAACAACTCCGGAATCGCCCGGAACAACGTGGTGTAACCGCGCATCAGTGCCGCGATTGGTTTGGGCGCGCCCAATTTGAGGCAAGCCACCACCAGGCCGATGAACAGCCCGACCACAAAGGCCCCCGCCGATATCTGCAGGGTCATCAACAGTCCCTTCAACAGCGCAGCGCCCCATCCTGTTTCGCTGAAACCGATCAACTCGAACATTGCAGGCATTTCATTCTCCGGTTGGCGAAACCAACTGCTTGCCACGATCCCTGAGGGAGCGAGCAAGCTCGCTCCCACAGGATCTCTGTTCTGGTCAGAGCGCAGGTTTTACGCTGGTGCCGAAATAGCTTTGGGACAGATCGTCGTAGTATTTGCTGGCCAGCAAACTGACGATTGCCTTGTCGAGTTTCGCCTTGAGCTCGGTGTCGTCCTTGCGCAGACCGGCGGCCACGCCTCTGCCGAAGATCGGGTCATATGGCACAGTGGCGAGGTATTCCAGGTTGCTCGCGTCCGGGCTCTTCATGAAGGACGCCATGGCTGTGGCATCCGCCATTATCAAATCGACGCGACCGGAAATCAGGTCGGCGTTGGCCGAGTCCTGGGTGTCGTAGTACTTCACGTCAGCGTTTTTTTCGTAGTACTGCTTCAGGTAGCTGGCGCTCACGGTCGAGTTCTGCACGCCGATGATTTTGCCTTTGAGGTCATCCGGGTACTTTTTCACCGAGGTGCCTTTGGGCCCGACAATCGCAATCGCCGTGTCGTAATACGCCTTGCTGAAAGCGATTTGTTTTTCGCGCTCGTCAGTCACCGACATCGAGGAAAAAATCACGTCGATCTTCTTCGCCAGCAGCGACGGAATGATGCCGTCCCATGCCACTTCCTTGATCTCGCATTCGGCTTTCATTTCGCTGCAGAGCTTGTGAATCAGGTCGACTTCAAAGCCTTTCCATTCACCATTGGCCTGCTTCTCGGTGTACGGCGGGTACGGTTCGGCTGCTACTGCGAACCTGATGGGCTGGGCCTGTGCAGCACTCATGCCGGCCAGCAATACGCAGGCCACGCCCGTAAACCAGTTTGCCAATCGTCGATTTCCCATGATGTTTTCCCGTCTTCTTATGAGGTTATTAGCGAGTCTGATGAGCGTTGACAAATTGCCGGCAACGCTCGCTGCGTGGGTGTGCAAACACTTCGTCCGGCGAACCGGTTTCTTCGATCAGCCCTTGATGCAAGTAAGCGACTTTGGACGACACATCGCGGGCGAAGGCCATTTCGTGAGTCACCAGGATCATGGTCCGGCCTTCTTCCGCGAGGGAGCGGATCACCCGCAG
>NZ_JBNNWE010000065.1:0-33410 GCF_050280905.1 Pseudomonas sp. NPDC086278 | reverse complement strand
CGCGCACTTCGATGTTCCAGTCCGGGATCTGTTTGATCAGTACTGGCAGTTCTTCATCGCTGACCTGAGGGGCGCCGGCCTGGCAGGCTTCGCAGAGCCGGCCAGCGTCACGCACTGGGTCACCTTGAAGCCACGCGTGGTCACCGCCGGGGTGCCGATGCGCAGGCCCGAGGTCACGAACGGCGACTGTGGATCGTTCGGCACGGCGTTCTTGTTCACGGTGATGTGGGCGCGACCGAGGGCGGCGTCCGCGTCTTTGCCGGTGAGGCCCTGACGGATCAGGCTGACCAGGAACAGGTGGTTGTCGGTGCCGCCGGACACTACATCGTAGCCGCGTTTGATAAACACGCCGGCCATGGCCTGGGCGTTGTCGATCACTTGTTGTTGGTAAGCCTTGAAACCTGGCTCCAGCGCTTCCTTGAAGCACACCGCTTTACCGGCGATGACGTGCATCAGCGGGCCGCCCTGTGCACCGGGGAATACCGCGGAGTTGAGCTTTTTCTCGATCTCTTCGTTGGCCTTGCACAGGATCAACCCGCCACGCGGACCGCGCAGGGTCTTGTGGGTGGTGGTGGTGACCACATCGGCGTACGGCAGCGGGTTCGGGTACAGACCAGCGGCGACCAGACCGGCGACGTGCGCCATGTCGACGAACAGCAGCGCACCGACCTTGTCGGCAATCTGCCGGAAACGCGGGAAGTCGAGGGTCTTGGAGTAAGCCGAGAATCCAGCGACGATCATTTTCGGTTTGCACTCGACGGCCAGACGTTCGACTTCGTCGTAATCGATCAGCCCGGTCTTGGTGTCGATGCCGTACTGCACGGCGTTGTAGAGCTTGCCCGAGGACGACACTTTGGCGCCGTGGGTCAGGTGACCGCCGTGGGCCAGGCTCATGCCCAGAATGGTGTCGCCCGGCTGGATCAGGGCCAGGTAAACGGCGCTGTTGGCGGAAGAACCGGAGTGCGGCTGGACGTTGGCGTAATCGGCGCCGAACAGTTGCTTGGCGCGTTCGATGGCCAGGGCTTCCACCTTGTCGACGTGCTCGCAGCCACCGTAGTAGCGCTTGCCCGGATAGCCTTCGGCGTATTTGTTGGTCAGGCCACTGCCTTGCGCTTCCATGACGCGTTTGCTGGTGTAGTTCTCTGACGCGATCAGCTCGATGTGATCTTCCTGGCGTTGTTCCTCGGCATTCATCGCCGCCAGCAGTGCATCGTCGTAGCCCTTGATCTGGTCTTGCTTGCTGAACATCGCGTCTCTCCCAGCGGCGGCTTGTGCGCCTTTCGTCTCGGTGAGGCACCTACCTTTCGGCAGTGCCCTTTGGATGCGATGGTATGACCGGCGCAGGCAGGCCAAATGCCTATGGACGCCACGCAAAGGTGCGTTTACGACATGGGCTCAAATGGCGTCCCCAAACCGGCAGCGATCCCCTGTGGGAGGGGGGTTAGGCGATGGTCTGGCGAACGGCGAGCAGGAGAAGGAAATGCCCGGGATACAGCGCATACGCCCAGCGGCGCATCGGCGGCGGCTGGATGTGTCGCGCATGTCGCAACAGGAACAGCCCCAACAATGGCGCGATCAGACACGCGACGATGCCGGGCACGGCGGAACTGTTGCCCAGCTTCGCGGCGTAATACAGCACCTGCCATTGATTGCCGGCCAGGCAGACCAGCCCCGGCAACAGGCTGAAATACCAGGAGCGGTGGATCACCAACAGCATCGCCAGCGGCAGCAGCACACCAAAAAAGCCGAACATCAGGTGATCCGTAAACAGTGCCGCCAGGCTCAACGCGATGCCCGCAAGCAATCGTGATTGCAGCGTCTTGAGTTGCCAGCCACGCGCCACCAACAGCCCCAGCGCCAGCGTGGGCAGCACGTTCAAGGTGTCGGGATCAGGAATGAACAACCGGTACGGAATTTCGCTGACGGCGCTGAACAGCAGCAACCAGCCCAGATAACGCCATTGATGCGTGACTGCGCGCGCACGCGAAACATTCGCCGCCATGGCCAGACAAAACCACGGGAACGCCAGCCGTCCGGGGACATACAGCAGATCGACGGAGTAACCGACATATCGCAGGTGATCGAGCACCATGCTCAATAGCGCCAACCACTTGAGCAGATCCAGTGCCCCATCCCTTTGCGTCATGTGCATAATCGCCCGTCGTCTTTGTATTTTTCTGTCTGACGCATCCCGTGTGCTCCCCGGATGATCTTCGGTAAAGTGCGCACCATCATTGACCACGAGGCGCTTCACCATAAGCGTCTCGACCACGGAAAGCAGGGCCATGACCGATAAGAGCCAACAATTCGCCAGCGACAACTATTCCGGTATCTGCCCTGAGGCCTGGGCAGCCATGGAACAGGCCAACCACGGCCACCAGCGTGCTTACGGCGACGATGAATGGACCGCTCGCGCGTCCGATGATTTCCGCAAACTGTTCGAGACCGACTGCGAAGTGTTCTTCGCCTTCAACGGCACCGCCGCCAACTCGCTGGCCCTGTCGTCGCTGTGCCAGAGTTACCACAGCGTGATCTGCTCGGAAACCGCCCACGTCGAAACCGACGAATGCGGTGCGCCGGAATTTTTCTCCAACGGTTCGAAACTGCTGGTCGCCCGCACCGAAAACGGCAAGCTGACGCCGGAGTCGATCCGCGAAGTGGCGCTCAAGCGCCAGGACATCCACTACCCCAAACCCCGCGTCGTGACCCTGACCCAAGCCACCGAAGTCGGCAGCGTCTATACCCCGGAAGAAATCCGCGCCATCAGCGTCACCTGCAAGGAACTGGGCCTGAACCTGCACATGGACGGCGCGCGCTTCTCCAACGCCTGCGCTTTCCTCGGCTGCACCCCGGCCGACCTGACCTGGAAGGCCGGCGTCGACGTGTTGTGCTTTGGCGGCACCAAAAACGGCATGGCGGTGGGCGAGGCGATTCTGTTCTTCAACCACAAGCTGGCCGAAGACTTCGATTACCGCTGCAAACAGGCCGGTCAACTGGCTTCGAAAATGCGCTTCCTCTCGGCGCCGTGGGTCGGGATCCTGGAAAACGACGCCTGGCTCAAATACGCCCAACACGCCAACCGTTGCGCGCAGTTGCTGGCTGAACTGGTGAGCGACATTCCGGGCGTGGAGCTGATGTTCCCGGTGCAGGCCAACGGCGTGTTCCTGCAACTCTCGGAACCCGCCATCGCCGCGCTGACCGCCAAGGGCTGGCGCTTCTACACCTTCATCGGCAACGGCGGCGCCCGCTTCATGTGCTCGTGGGACACCGAAGAAGAGCGCGTGCGCGAGTTGGCGGCGGATATCCGCGAAGTGATGTCCCGCTAAGCAGCAACCCGGCCCCCTGTGGTGAGGGGGCTTGCCGCCGCTGGGCTGCGAAGCAGTCCTGAAACCGGTAAATGCGGTGTGTCTGTTAAACCGTATGTTCAGGTTTTGGGGCCGCTTCGCAGCCCAACGGGGGCAAGCCCCCTCGCCACAAAAGCCTCCTCGCCACAAAGTCCCTCTCAGCACGAAGTTCCACCACAAAAGCCCCTCACCACAAGAGGCCGCCTGGCCGCAAAGCTCACTCGTCACTCACCACAGCGTCTTGGTCTACATTGTCCTGCGAGCCATTCCATTCGCTCAGACAACAATAATCAGGAGCGCACGCATGTCGTTGAAAGGCAAAACCCTGTTCATCACCGGTGCCAGCCGTGGCATTGGTCGTGAGATCGCGCTACGGGCCGCTCGCGATGGGGCCAATATCGTGATCGCCGCGAAAAGTGCCGAGCCGCATCCGAAATTGCCGGGCACGATTTTCAGTGTCGCCAAGGAAGTCGAAACGGCGGGCGGCAAGGCGTTGGCCCTGCAAGTGGACGTGCGTGATGAAGTCGCGGTGCGTGAGGCGCTGGCCCAGGCCAACGAACACTTTGGCGGCATCGATGCGCTGATCAACAACGCTGGCGCGATCAAACTGACCGGCGTTCAGCACATCGAGCTCAAGCGCTTTGACTTGATGCACCAGATCAACACCCGCGCGGTGTTGCTGTGCAGTCAGGCCGCCCTGCCCTATCTGAAAAAAACCCGTGGCCACATCCTTAACCTGTCACCGCCGCTGAACCTGGCGACGAAATGGTTCGCGCAATACAGCCCTTACACCGTGACCAAATACGGTATGAGCATGCTGACGCTGGGCATGAGCGACGAGTTTGCGGGATACGGCATCAGTGTGAATTCGTTGTGGCCGCAAACGATGATCGCCACCGCCGCCATTGAATTTCAGCTCGGCTCGCGGGAATCCTTCAAACACGCACGAACGCCGGCGATCATGGCGGACGCGGCTCACGCGATTCTGAGCAGCGGCGGACGCAGCCTTACCGGGCGATTGCTGATTGATGAGGAGGTTCTGCGGGAGCACGGCGCGACCGAATTCGATCATTACCGCTTCGAGCCCGGCACCGATGACAAGCTGATGCCAGACCTGTTTGTCGACTGAGACAGCGACCGTTGAGGGATACCAACACCTGTGGGAGCGGGCTTGCTCGCGAAAGCGGTGGGTCATTCGACATCAATGTTGACTGACCCACCGCCTTCGTCGGAACGCCGCCCGGAGCAAGCCCGCTCCCACATTAAGTTTGTGGTCGCTTAGAACTCGATACGCACATCGCCCTTCGGCACGCTGCAGCACGACAAGATGAACCCTTCGGCCTCGTCGTCCTCGGTGATCCCGCCGTTGTGGTCCATCTCGACCTCGCCCCCCAGCTTCATCACCTTGCACGTGCCGCAGATTCCCATCCCGCAAGCCTTTGGAATCAACAGGCCGAGCTTGGCCGCCGCGGCGTGGACGGTTTCACCCGGCGCCACGCGAATGCTTTTGCCGGACGCGGTGAATTCCACCTGGTGCAGATCCGCCACGTCGATGTCCGGTGCGTCGGCGGCGATTTCGGCTTGTTCCACCGCATCGGCCCGGGCTTCCGGTGGCGTCGCGCCGAAAGACTCTTCGTGGTAACGCGACATGTCGAAGCCGACCGCTTCGAGCATGCGCTTGACCGCGTTCATGTACGGCGTCGGGCCGCAGCAGAACACTTCGCGCTCAAGGAAGTCGGGCGCCATCAGTTCGAGCATCTTGTGGTTCAGGTAACCGCGATAACCGGCCCAAGGCTCGCCCAGACCGTGCTTCTCGCAAATCAGATGCAGGCTGAAGTTATCAATGCGCGACGCCATGTGTTCCAGCTCGCGGTGGTAAATGATGTCTTTGGGCGTGCGGGCGCTGTGGATAAACACCATGTCGACGTTGCCGTTGGTGTCATAGAACCAGCGCGCCATCGACATGACCGGCGTGATACCGACGCCGCCGCTGAGGTACAACACCTTCGGCGCGGTGAAATCCATGGCGTTGAACAGCCCGACCGGCCCGTGCACCGCCAGCTCCTGGCCTTCGTGCAGGGTGTCGTGCAACCAGTTCGAGACCTTGCCGCCCGGCACGCGCTTGATCGTCACCGAAAAGCTGTACGGCACCGACGGCGAGCTGGAAATGGTGTAGGAGCGCATGATCGGCACGCCTTCGATTTCCAGCTCCAGGGTGACGAACTGCCCCGGCTTGAAGAAGAACAGGATCGGCTGGTCGGCCATGAAGCAGAAGGTGCGCACATCCCAGGTTTCCTGGATGACTTTGACGCAACGGACGATGTGTCGACCATTGGCCCAGGTCTGGGTCGTTACCGGATTCAGGAAGCTGTTGGACATGCTGTTCTCCGTAGCCGTGTGTCGGCTTTATGTTGGCGATTCTGCGTAACGCGTGAACCACCCATTTACCTATCTGCGACATTCACATACTTATCGCGACCAGCCCCCAACTACCGGGGGTTGCGCGTCGGGAACAGAGTGGGCCATGTCGCTCGTGGATAAGGTTCTGGCCAGCGCCGGCCCCACACTCGCCCCACACAAAGACGTTTTCTTTACAGCCTTGCGTAGCAAACCGTATCAGCCACTATTTCGCGGCCACACAGAATGGCCATGAGGATCAAATCGATGGACGTCACCGCAAAAATCAGCCTGGGCGATCCGCTGGAACCCGCACGCAAGGCCACCGCGCAGATGCTGCAAGAACGCGAGCGCACCTACTCGCTGCCGCAGCCGTTTTACTCTGACGAGCGGTTGTTTGATATCGATATGCAGGAGATTTTCCAGAAAGAGTGGTTGATCGCCGGCATGGCCTGCGAAATCCCGAGCAAAGGCAACTACCTGACCCTGCAAGTCGGCAAGAACCCGATCATCGTGATTCGTGGCGCCGAAGGGGTGATTCATGCGTTTCACAACGTCTGCCGTCACCGTGGTTCGCGGCTGTGCACCAGTGAGAAAGGCAAGGTCGCCAAACTGGTCTGCCATTACCACCAGTGGACCTATGAGCTGGACGGGCGCCTGCTGTTCGCCGGCACCGAAATGGGCGCCGACTTCGACATGAAGCAATACGGCCTCAAACCGGTGAACGTGAAGACCGCCGGTGGTTACATTTTCATCAGCCTGGCGGAGAACCCGCCGGCCATTGATGACTTCCTGGCGACGCTGAGCCATTACATGGAACCGTACGACATGGAGAACACCAAGGTGGCGATCACCACCACTTTGATGGAAAAAGCCAACTGGAAACTGGTGCTGGAAAACAACCGCGAGTGCTACCACTGCAACGCGTCGCACCCGGAACTGCTGAAAACCCTGCTGGAATGGGACGACGTCACCGACCCGCGTGCCGATCAGGCGTTCAAGGACCACGTCGCCGCCTCCGCCGCTGCCTGGGAAGCCGAGAAGATCCCTTACGCCCACGCCAGTTTCGGCCTGCGCAACCGCATCGTGCGCATGCCGCTGCTCAAGGGCACCGTATCGATGACCCTCGACGGCAAACAGGGCTGCGCCAAACTCATGGGCCGCATCAAAAACCCGGACCTCGGTTCGATGCGCATCCTGCACCTGCCGCACTCGTGGAACCACTGCATGGGCGACCACATCATCGTCTTCACGGTCTGGCCGATCAGTGCACAGGAAACCATGGTCACCACCAAGTGGATCGTCCACAAGGACGCCGTTGAAGGCGTGGACTACGACGTTGACCGCATGCGCCAGGTGTGGGACGCCACCAACGACCAGGATCGTCGCCTGGCCGAAGAGAACCAGCGCGGCATCAACTCCACGGCCTACCAGCCTGGGCCGTACTCCAAGACTTATGAATTTGGCGTGGTGAACTTCGTGGATTGGTACAGCGAGCGTTTGCTGAACAACCTCGGGGCCGAGCCGGCGCCGTACCTCAAGGGCGTTCCGGTTCAGGGCTAAGGCAAAAGTTTCGCGAGCAAGCCCCACATCAGGTCGCGGGTGTTCATAGATGTTGTGAACGACACGGTCGAGTGTGGGAGCGGGCTTGCTCGCGAAAGCGCCCTCCCCAACAACACATCTCTCCTCGATATCCCTCCCTGATTTAGAACTGTACGAAATATGATCTATTCCGTTCAGACCTATACCCGCCCTGCCTCTCAGCCTTTCGCAAACAAGTTATCCACACCTCCACCCACAGCTAATGGGGACAAGTGTGAATTTGCCACAGACTTTCTCCCAGAAAACTGAAGAAAAACCGTGACTTATCCAAAAGCAGGTTTTTTCAGACTATTTGATCGTTTTTTAACCATAGACTTGAAAGCCTTGTTCCATATGGCCTGTAGAAGATCGCGAACACCTTATCCACAGAAGCGCCAACAGACTTTGGGGGCAACTTTACGAGGCCTGTGGAAAACCGTCGAAAGCCGCGATAAATCAGGGCTGGGGGCAGTCATATCGGTCAATCATAGTCGATTGATCATTATTTGATCAAAACGACGAAAGCCCCGTTTTATAAGGCCTGTAGCCGACAGCGAACATCTTATCCACAGAAGCGCCAACAGAGATTGGGGGCAACTCTGAGTACATCGCAAAAGTTATCCTCAGAAAAAACCGCGATAAAACCGTCACTTAGCCTGGTTGTTTTTTGTACTCAGGCCTACAGGGCCTGATTCATCGGGGTTGCAGCGAAGGGCGAACATGTTATCCACAGAAGTTTCAACAGCGATTGTGGGTAACCGCGATCACAGCCTGTTGAAACACGACCGGCCCGCGTCGATGTCCAGGCTCAATTCATAGTCATTGAATGCACGCCAGCCGAGCAGCAGCGAAGGCACATAACGACCGCCCAGCAAGGACGGCGGGATGGTAAAGCCCGAATAGTATTGATAAGTGATCGAACGGGTATTTCCCGACAAATCCAGCAGGCCCTTGAAGGTCTGTGCACGCCGCTTTTCGGTGACATGAATGGGCGAGCTACCCGGCGTGGAAGATGTCAGGTAGCCGACATTACCGGTATCAATAATCGCCACCGTCGTCAGACGGTCAAGGCGCGCGGCGATGGTGAGTCGTTGGTTGATGTCCATGCGCGCATAGGTCACCGGCGAATCGCAACGCGTGGCCGGCGCGGCGTTCAGCTCCAGGGTCTTGCTGCCGAATTTCAAACGCCCCAGCTTGGTAATCAGATCCAGCCCGAGCAAGTTATCCCGGTCGCTGACGAACACCAGCACATTCCGGAACTCACTCCCGCCGATCTTCAATGACGCCAGGATGCCGAGCCTGGCCGTCAGGTCATGTTCACCGTAGAAGGTGCTGTAACCGTAGTGCGAGTCGGTTAACAAGCGGATGCCCATCTGCTTCGCGGTGTCGATATTGACTCGGGTTTGCGGGGCGCCGGTGTCGACGATGAAGCGTGAAGAGACACCATTGGCGGCTTTGACATCAACGTAGGGCAACACTTCGTCGGTCACGTAACCCTCGCTGGCGTAAGCGTGAACTGCCAGCACCTCGTGGCGTTTGCTGCGGCTTACCGAGAAATCGCCGACCGCCCGCAACGTCGCAAGCGACTGGTCGCCGAACATCGAAAACATCGCGCTGAGCTCAGGGTCATTCGCGATGGCCTGAGCATGCCGCTGCTTGATCGCCAGATAGTAATCGGGGAGTTGGTTGGCGGCTTTGGACTCGAACATCCGGGCCAGCACGGAAACGGCACAACTGAGGTGTTTGTCAGCGTCCGTCACCGTGTCGCACTGTTGCTTCATCTGTGCCAGCGAAGCGTTCCGGCCCTGATCAGATGCCATCCACTGATCGAAATCAGCGGCGGCCTGCCAGGGCTCGGCCGCTGAGTGCCTGGCTAGACAAAGGCAAAAAACAGCCAGCATCAACGGCGATTTCAAGTTCGCGCCACAGATCAGGCATGTCTCACGCCGACTGACCGCTGTCATGTTCAACCCATCGCCGCCACCGCCGGCCGCTCACAGTGAAATGTAGCTCACTAGGGCCATTGCATCAGGTAGGCCTCACCCGTCACCCGAATCATCGGATGCGGCGTGATCTGGCAGCTGCCGACGATCCGAAAGCCATGACGCTGGTAAAACCGGCAGGCACCGGTATTTTCGGCGTAATCGATCAGGCTCAACCCCTTGAGGCCAAGTTGGCGAACACGTTCGTGTGCGTGGTCAAGGAAGTGTTTGCCCAGGCCCTGATTGCGCCAGCCTTCATGCAGCGCCAGGCTTGAGATGTAGAGCGTGTCGGGGATTTCCATGTCGGCGTAGGGCGCCAGCACCGGGTCGGTCGTGGGCACAGCCGTCGGATCGTGACGCATGACGTAGCTGTGCATCATGCCGATGACCTTGCCGTCTGCTTCGGCGATCAAACAGTTCTGGTAGGAAAAATCGACGTCATCGCGGGCATAACGGGCAGCGCCCACGTCCAGTAACGCCTGACCGGGCTCCGCCAGTTGGCTCCAGATGTAATCCGCCGCGCCCTCTGAAGAAATCTGGAACAGGCGGGCAATTTCCCGCGCATCCTCGCGCAGGGCCGAACGAAACTTTACGGTCATGATTTTTCCTTGTGGAGGTGAGCTTGATCAGGACGGCGATTCTGCGAAAGCGACGGGGCAATCGACATCGCGCTGGCTGAATTTACGCTTTCGCGAGCAAGCCCGCTCCCACATTTTCAGGTTTGCGTTGATCGTCTGTCAGCGGACCACGCCCTCTTCGATCAGCAACTTGAGAATCGCCTCGGCACCGGCTTGTGCCGTCACGCCTTTGAGCACTTGCCCGCCGCCGCCACTGGCCTTGGCGGTCGCGGCTTTCATCCGGTCGGCGCCGCTTTTGGCCTTGATCACTTTCAAGCGCTTGGGCCGAGGCTTGGCCGGTTGCAGGCTGGCGACGGCCAACAACTCATCGTCGATCACCTCGACTTCATCCGCCTGCAACACGCCGCGCCGCGCCGGGCCGTAGGCGCTTTGCCGGGGTTTAGGCGCGGCGTTATCCACCGTCGCCAGAAACGGCAGCCGTACTTTCAAACGACGGCGTTGACCACGGGGCAAGGCTTGCAGCACCAGGGCCGAGTTGCCGTCCATGGATTCGACCTGAGCCAGCCCCACCACCAGCGGCCAGCCGAGGCTTTCGGCCAGCAGAAACGGCAGCATGCCCGAGCCTTCGCCCGTCTCCGCCTGGCTGCCGGTCAACACGACCTGCGCTCCGGCGTCGCGCAAATAGGCGGTCAATGCCGGCAACGCATCGGCGCCGGCAGGCTGCTCCAGCACGTGCAACTGTTCCAGGCCCATGCCCAAATAAGCGCGCAACGCCGGTTCTGCAACGTCACCGGCATGCAGCACTTGCAAGTTATCCCCAGCCAGTTGCAGGCCCAGTTCCACGGCTCGCGCATCCTGCTCCGCGCGACGGGGCCGGCCGGAGGTCGGGTGGGCGCCGATGGACACCAGGCTGATGATTTTCGTGCTCATAACCCTTTCCTTTCCTTAAGCCGCATCGCGCTTGGCTTCGTTGCGGTAAGCCGCTACCGCCGCGATCAAGGCTTGAAGAATCTCGGCGCTCTCGCCGATCACCGACAGGTCGGCCCGTTTGATCATGTCGCAGCCAGGGTCGAGGTTGATCGCCACCACCTTGTCGCAAGCACCGATGCCTTGCAGGTGCTGGATCGCCCCGGAAATCCCCACCGCCACGTACACCCGCGCGGTGACCCAGGTGCCGGACGCGCCGACCTGACGATCGCGCGCCATGTAGCCGTCGTCCACCGCCACTCGCGAGGCGCCTTCGGTCGCGCCGAGGGCTTCGGCGGTCTTGTGGAAAAGTCCCCAATCCTTGACCCCGTTGCCGCCGGAGAAGATGAATTCGGCTTCGGCCATCGGGATCGCCGCCGGGTCCACCGCCACCGCGCCCAGATCTTCGATCCGCGACAAGCTGCGCACCACGGCTGTGGATAACTCCACGGGCAAGGCTTCATGCCGGGTTTCGCTGACCGGTTCGGCGCACTCGACGGCCGCCAGAATCAGCCGGGCAACCGGCCGTGCAAGGTCTTGCAACCCAGCGCCGGCGCGGCCGATGCATTCCTGATCCTTGACCTGCCAGACCCGCGTGGCCGGGCGTTCACCCAGTGCGGCGGCGAAGCGTCGACCGAGTTCGCCACCGCCGCTGCGGCTGTCCGGCAGCAACCAGTGACGCGGGTTGAACTGGTTATCCACAGCCCGCAGGCCCTGCACTCTTTGCTCCGGTGCATAACCGCTGAATTGATCGCCTTCCAGTACCAGCAAGCGATCGACGCCAGCGGTGGCGAAGGCGTTTTCTTTGTGTTCGCCGAAGACCACGGCCAGCACCGCGCCATCCTTGCCGGCCAGTTGATGCGCCAGGCCCAGCAAGTCGCGGTCGTGGCTGCTCAAGCGGCCACCGACCATGTCCGGCACCACGCTGATGTAAAACGCCGGCGCGGGCACTTGATGCAACGGCAGTTGCACTTCAACGGCGGCCGAGCGTTTGCTCGCCCCGCCCTGTTGCGCGCCACTGCGGTCGATTCGCTTGATGCCGTTGGGGCCGATAAACCCGATGCCGTGCAAGTTCTTGCGGATGACGCCGTTCGGCCCCATCCAGCTGTGTTGCGCCGGTTGCATCGCCGCGTGCAGCGGGTGCAAGCGGTTACGGGCAATCCATTCGGCGCGGGGGTCGCGGCGGATAATATCGCTCATCAGTGGGCCTCCGCCGGTTCACGTTGGGCCGGTGTCGTCGGTTTGCTCGGGGCTGCGTCTTCGAGCAACGCGTCGGCCACCAGTTCGGCAATGTCTTTGATCAAGGGACGCGGCTCGACCACGCCTTCGAGCATCGCCGTGCATTGCGGGCAACCCACGGCCACCAGTTCGGCACCGGTTTCGCGGATGTCGTCCATGCGCATGTCGGGAATGCGTTGCTTGCCCGGAATGTCGGTGATCGGCGCGCCGCCGCCGCCGCCGCAACAGCGCGAGCGGAAACCGGAACGTTGCATTTCCTTCACTTCGATTCCGAGCGCGCGCAGCACTTCGCGCGGCGCCTCATATTCGCCGTTGTAGCGACCGAGGTAGCACGGGTCGTGATAGGTCACGCTGCTGCCTTTGTGTTGGCCGAGGTTCAGCGCGCCAGCGCCGATGATTTCCGCCATGTAGGTGCTGTGGTGCTGCACGAGGTAGTTGCCGTCGAAGGCACCGTACTCGTTTTTCAGCACATGAAAACTGTGCGGGTCGCAGGTGACGATGCGGTTGAAGCTGTATTTGGCCAGGGTCTGGATGTTGCGTTTGGCCAGCAACTGGAACGTTGCTTCGTCGCCCAGGCGTCGGGCCACGTCACCGCTGTCGCGCTCTTCCAGGCCGAGCACCGCGAAGTCGACCTTGGCTGCTTTCAGCACTTTGACGAAGGCGCGCAGGGTGCGTTGGTTACGCATGTCGAAGGCGCCGTCGCCGACCCAGAACAGCATGTCGACCGACTTCTTCTCGCTGAGCAGGCTCAGGTTCAAGTCCGCCGCCCAGTTCATCCGCCCGCCAGGAGCGAAGCCGCCCGGGTTGTCGGTGGCGATCAGGTTTTCCAGGACTTCGGCGCCCTTGTTCGGCGTCGCGCCTTTTTCCAGGGTCAGATGGCGGCGCATGTCGACGATGGCATCGACGTGCTCGATCATCATCGGGCATTCCTCGACGCAGGCACGGCAGGTGGTGCAGGACCAGAGTGTTTCGGCGTCCACCAGACCGTTGACGATGGGTTGATGCGGATTGCCGGCGTGTTCACCGATGGCTTTTCCCGGATACGGGCTCCCGGCGAACTTGGCGTCGGTGCCGCCGGCGAGGCCGACGACCATGTCTTGAATCAGTTTCTTCGGGTTCAGCGGCTGGCCGGCGGCGAAGGCCGGGCACGCGGCTTCGCACTTGCCGCACTGCACGCAGGCGTCGAAACCGAGCAGTTGGTTCCAGGTGAAATCCTTGGGTTTTTCCACGCCCAGCGGCGCGTCTTTATCGCTGAGGTCCAGCGGTTTCAAACCGGTTGAACGGCCGCCATTGAAGCGCTCGGCGCGACGGTGCCAGGCCAGGTGCAGCGCACCGGCGAAGGCGTGCTTCATCGGCCCGCCCCAGGTCATGCCGAAGAACAATTCGCTGACGCCCCAGAGCACGCCAACCCCGAGGACCGCCGCCACCAGCCAGCCGCCGAAGTGTTCCGGGAGGATGCCGGCGACCGGCAGGGTCAACAGGAAAAACGACGCCGAGAATGCCAGCAAGCTTTTCGGCAAGCGCATCCACGGGCCTTTGGACAAACGGGGTGGCGGGTTGCGCCGACGCAGGTAGACAAAGATCGCACCGACGAACATCACCGCCGAGGCAATCAACAGGGCCACCCCGAGGATGCGGTTATGCAGGCCGAAGCCGTGCACCAGAATCGCCAGCACGATCGACGCCACCGCACCACCGGCCGTGGCCACGTGGGTGTTGGCGATGTATTTGTCCCGTGCGACGACGTGGTGCAGGTCGACCATGTAGCGCTTGGGCATGGCCAGCAGACCACCGATCAGGTCGACTTTCGAAGCCCGGCCCCGGCGCCACATAGCCACCCGCCGCAACGCGCCAAGGACAGCAAGGCCCAAGGCAGCGAACAGCAGGATTGGAAGAAGGGTGTTCAACATGTGGAGCTCCCAAAGACCTCGGGGTTCATGTGCATGCCGATGAAGGCCTGGCACCTACCTGTGGCGAGGGGGCATGCCCCCGTCCGGCTGCGAAGCAGTCGTAAACCGGCCAACGCGTTTGTCCTGACAGACCGCATTGGTTGGTTTTAGGGCCGCTTCGCAGCCCAACGGGGGCATGCCCCCTCACCACAGGGATGGTGGTGATGCGCTTAGAAATCCTTGCACAACCGCAACGCGTCGTAGATCGCCGCGTGGGTGTTGCGCTGGGCCACGCAGTCGCCGATGCGGAACAGCAAATAGCCGTCACCCGCCTGGCTCAACGATGGCTGCGGCTTGATCGCGAACAGGGCGTCGATGTCCATCTGGCCCTTGTTGCGCGACGCGTCCTTCAGCGCGTAATAGATTTCTTCGTCCGGACGCACGCCGTTTTCGACGACGACCTGGTCCACCACCCGCTCCTCTTTGGCGCCGGTGTATTCGTTCTCCAGCACCGCCACCAACTTGTCGCCTTCGCGGTAGACCTTCTCCAGCATCATGTCGCCGGTCATGATCACTTCTTTCGGGTACATGCTGCGGTAATAGGTCGGGAACGACGTACCGCCAATCGCCACGCCGGGCTTGATGTCATCGGTGACGATCTCGACCTGGCTGCCCTTGTCGGCGAGGAAGTCCGCCGTCGACATCCCGGTGAATTCGCAAATGGTGTCGTAGACCAGCACGTTCTTGCCCGGCGCAACCTTGCCGTCAAGGATGTCCCAGCTGCTGACCACCAGACCTTCCGCCGCGCCCCAGTGCTCGTTCTGCTCCAGGAACGGATGGCCGCCGACCGCGAGCACTACCACGTCCGGACGCAGGTCGAGAATGGTCGCCGCATCGGCCGCCACGCCCAAGCGCAGGTCGACTTTCAGACGCGCCAGTTCAAGCTGGAACCAGCGCGTGATGCCAGCGATCTGGTCCCGTTGCGGCGCTTTCGATGCGGTGGTGATCTGCCCGCCGATGAATTCTTTTTTCTCGAACAGGGTCACGTCGTGGCCACGCTCGGCCGAGACGCGAGCCGCTTCCATCCCCGCAGGGCCGGCACCGACCACCACGACTTTGCGCTTCACCCCGGTCGACTTCTCGATGATGTGCGGCACGCCCATGTATTCACGGGAGGTCGCGGCGTTCTGGATGCACAGCACGTCCAGGCCCTGGTACTGACGGTCGATGCAATAGTTGGCGCCGACGCATTGTTTGATCTGGTCGACCTGGCCCATTTTGATCTTGGCGATCAGGTGCGGGTCGGCGATGTGAGCGCGGGTCATGCCGACCATGTCGACGTAGCCACCTTCCAGAATCCGCGTGGCCTGGTTCGGGTCCTTGATGTTCTGCGCGTGCAGAATCGGCGCCTTGACCACTTCTTTGATACCGGCGGCCAAATGCAGGAACGGCTCCGGTGGATAACTCATGTTCGGAATCACGTTGGCCAGGGTGTTGTGGGTGTCGCAACCGGAACCGACCACGCCGATGAAGTCGATCATGCCGGTGTCGTCGTAATACTTGGCGATCTGCTTCATGTCTTCGTGGGACAGGCCGTCCGGGTGGAATTCATCACCGCACAGACGAATGCCGACGCAGAAATCCGGGCCGACTTCAGCGCGCACGGCTTTCAACACTTCCAGGCCGAAACGCATGCGGTTTTCGAAGCTGCCGCCCCATTCGTCGGTGCGTTTGTTGACCCGAGGGCTCCAGAACTGGTCGATCATGTGCTGGTGCACCGCCGACAACTCGACGCCGTCCAGGCCACCGGCCTTGGCGCGGCCGGCTGCGGTGGCGTAGTTGCCGATCACCCGCCAGATTTCTTCCGGTTCGATGGTTTTGCAGGTCGCGCGGTGCACCGGTTCACGGATGCCCGACGGCGACAGCAGGGTCGGCCAATGTTCGCCGTCCCAACGGGAGCGACGGCCCATGTGGGTAATCTGGATCATGATCTTGGCGCCATGCTTGTGCATGGCATCGGCCAGGTTCTGGAAGTGCGGAATGATCCGGTCGTCGGCCAGGTTGACCGATTTCCACCAGCCTTGCGGGCTGTCGATGGCCACGCTGGAGGAACCGCCGCAAATCGCCAGGCCGATCCCGCCCTTGGCTTTCTCTTCGTAATACTTGACGTACCGGTCGGTGGTCATGCCGCCGTCGGTCGCGTAGACCTCGGCGTGCGCGGTGCTGAGCACGCGGTTACGGATGGTCAGTTTGCCGATCTGGATCGGCTGGAACATTGCTTCGAAAGCCATGGCGGGGTCCTCGACTTACAACGGCTTGACGGTGAACAAACCGTCGTCGTGGCCTTCTTCGGAGCCACCGTAGACTTGTTCGGCAACGGTGCGAATCTGGCTGCCGCGAGCCTGCAGAATCTGGTCCATGGCCCCGGCAAACCAGCCAGTGAACATGTAGTCGACCTTGCGCCCGACCTTGCCGTACACGTAGACGAACGCCGAGTGTTCGAGCTTGACGCTGGCGGTGCCTTTGTCGAGGTCGATGTCCTGGATCTTGAACAGGCCCCAGCCGCGTTGCGACAGGCGTTTCATGTAGTGCTCGAACACCGCGACGCCTTCCAGGCCGTGGCATTCGGCTTCTTTTTCACACCAGTGCCAGGCGGATTTGTAGCCGGCCTTGTAGAGGATTTCGGCGTAGGCGTCGGCGCCCAGCACTTCCTCGATCCCAATGTGGTTATTGACGAAGAAATGGCGCGGCACGTACAGCATCGGCAGGGCGTCGGAGGTCCAGACACCGGTTTCGCTGTCGACTTCGATTGGCAATTGCGGGGCGATCTTGGCCATGGAAACTTAACTCCAGAAAAATTGGGGTGTTACCCCCGGCGCGGACGGCCGGGGGAAAGGATTCAGAAATGCGGTGGCTTATTCGCCCCAGACGTCTTTCAAGACGTTGACCCAGTTCTCGCCCATGATCTTGCGCACGACGCGCTCGGAATGGCCGCGCTTGAGCAGCGTTTCGGTCAGGTTCGGGAACTCGCCGACGGTGCGGATGCCCAGCGGGTTGATGATCTTGCCGAAGCTGGTCAGACGGCGGGCGTAGCCCTTGTCGTGGGTCAGCATTTCGAAGAAATCCTGGCCGTGCCCCTGGGTGAAGTCGGTGCCGATGCCGATGGCGTCTTCGCCAACGAGGTTCATGGTGTATTCGATGGCTTCGGCGTAATCGTCGATGGTCGAATCGATGCCTTTGGCCAGGAACGGCGCGAACATGGTCACGCCGACGAAACCGCCGTGGTCGGCAATGAACTTCAGCTCTTCATCGGACTTGTTGCGCGGGTGCTCTTTGAGGCCCGACGGCAGGCAGTGGGAATAGCAGACGGGTTTTTTCGATTCGAGGATGACTTCTTCGGAAGTCTTGGAGCCGACGTGGGACAGGTCGCACATGATGCCGACGCGGTTCATCTCGGCAACGATTTCGCGCCCGAAGCCCGACAGGCCGCCATCACGCTCGTAGCAACCGGTGCCGACGAGGTTCTGGGTGTTGTAGCACATCTGCACCACACCGACGCCGAGCTGCTTAAAGATCTCGACGTAGCCGAGCTGGTCTTCAAACGCGTGGGCGTTCTGGAAACCGAAGATGATCCCGGTCTTGCCCTGCTCCTTGGCTTTACGGATGTCGGCGGTGGTTTTCACCGGGATCACCAGGTCGCTGTTCTCGCGGATCAGCTTCTGGCTCGCGGCGATGTTGTTGATAGTGGCCTGGAAGCCTTCCCACACCGACACGGTGCAGTTGGCCGCGGTCAGACCGCCCTTGCGCATGTCTTCGAACAGCTCACGGTTCCACTTGGCGATAATCAGCCCGTCGATAACGATGCTGTCGGCGTGCAATTCGGCTGGGCTCATCAGGCAGTCCCCTATTAGCGATTCATGCGCCGAATCGTGTGCCGGCGCTTTGGGGCCAGCATATGCCTGAGCACCGGTGCAGCCGGGTGCAAAAACGACAGGGGGTTTGCCGAAAGCGTCAATCCGCGACAAAGGGTCGCCGCCGGGCATCATCGCCCACCTGTTCAAGGGCCCGCGCATGGGCGAGAATTCGCGGCATTACTGAATAAGCACAAAAAATGGGGCGGCGGCGCAATGAAATCGATCTTCCTGGCTTTGGCACTGATAGCGACCGGCGTACAGGCGGCTGAAGAATCCGACAACAACCCTTGCGATGCGGTCGAAAACGACGTCCAGACCCTGGAATGCTCGGCCTACAGCCGAACCACCGCCGAAGACCTGCTCAAAGACAACTACCAGGGCTTGGCCGAGCGCATGCAAACGGCGTACGGCAAGAACCCGACGCAACTGGCCGACATCACCGCCAAACTCAAGGCTGCCCAACAACAATGGCTGAAGACCCGCGACGCCGATTGCGCGGTTGAGGCATTCCCGGCGACCAGCGGCAGCAAGGCGTTCACCATCGCGCAGAACGACTGCGTGGCGCGGATGAGTGACGAGCGGTCGGAGTTTCTGGAGTCGATTGGACAGGAATAATCCCCCAGCGTCCGTAGAAAGCGGGTATCGCCACCCGCTCTGATCCTTCACCAAGACGTTTCCCACACATCTCCAGGACCGAGCCTACGACCTTCCTGCTGCGCGGCTTGGAGCGCCTTCATCGAGCAACATGCTGACAAGTTTCACGGGTAGGCGACCTGAAAAATATAAGTAAAGATTAGAAAATCTTATAAAAGACTTATATCCTCCCATGAACAGCATTCACTGGACTCGAAAAGCCGTTAAGCAGCTCCTGAAATTGCACTCCGCTCATCAGATCCAGGTTCGTGATGCAATCACGGCGCCAGGCGCATGCCTGAGGCAGGCAACGTCAAAGTACTGGTTGGCCATGACTATGCCTATCGACTTCGAGTCGGTCATTACCGAGTCATGTTCGACTGGGATGGCGCGATCAAAGTAGTCAGTATTCAAGAGGTAAAAAAACGCGATGAACGCACCTACTGAAATTCAAATTATCAACGACGCCGAGGGCAACCCGGCATTTGTGGTCATTCCATACGCACAGTACGTAGCGCAAAAGATTGAGCCCGAGCTGATTCCCCATGAAGTGGTCAGTCGTATCGTCGATGGTGCAACACCCATTCGTGCCTGGCGCGAGCATCTGAACCTGACTCAGGACGAAGTCGCCAAACGCATGGGCATTTCCCAGCCGGCCTTTGCCCAGCAGGAAACCGTGGCGAAACCCCGCAAAGCCACCCGCGAGAAAATTGCCGCTGCATTTGGAATCAACGCCGATCAGCTCGAGCTGTAAAAATCTGCTTTGACCTCGACCCGAGGTGCGCGACCATCGCCTCCAATTCAACGTATCCCAAGGCCTGAACATGAAAATCTGCGGCATCGAAATCAAAGGCAGCGAAGCGATCATCGCCGTGGCCGCCCTCGACGGTCAGGTTCTGAGCCATGTCGCCCTGGCCACCAAAAAAATCGCCCTCGACGATGACGACGAGGCCGCCAACGTCAAAATCTTCGCCGCTCAGGTTGCATCGTTTGTTCGCGAGAATTCCATCGACCGGATCGCGATCAAGAAGCGCAGTAAAAAGGGTGAGTTCGCTGGCGGGCCGACCACGTTCAAGATCGAGGGTGTTTTCCAGTTGCTGGATAGCTGCGAGGTGACTTTGTTGTCGCCGCAGACGATCAATGCGCAGAACAAGAAGTTTGGTTTTGAGCTGCCGGGGACGCTGAACAAGTATCAGCATGAAGCTTACAAAGCGGCTTGCTCGGCGTTGATGAAGAAGTAAAAGCAGATCAAATGTGGGAGCGGGCTTGCTCCGGGCGGCGTTCCGACGAATGCGGTGTGTCAGTCACTTCAAATTTCGCTGCCCCACCGCATTCGCGAGCAAGCCCGCTCCCACAGTGGTTTTGTGTCCGGCTCAGGCCTTGGCGGTACGCCGATCCTCGCGCGGACACCGCGCAAACCGCGCCCGATAACTGCGGGTGAAATACGACGGCGATTCGAACCCGCACGCGATGCTCACTTCCAGCACGCTCATGTCGGTCTGGCGCAGCAACTGCCGCGCCTTTTCCAGTCGTAACCGCAGGTAGAAATTGCTCGGCGTGTCGTTCAGGTGCAGGCGAAACAGGCGCTCCAGTTGCCGCCGCGTGACCTTGATCGACTCCGCCAACGCCAGCGTGCTCAGCGGCGGTTCGCTGTGCTGCTCCATCTCGCCAATCACCTGCACCAGTTTCTTGTTGCTGAGGCCATAGCGCGTGGCGACTTCCATGCGCTGGTGGTCTTTGCGCGGACGGATGCGCCCGAGCACGAATTGTTCGCTGACCTGGATCGCCAGTTCCGCGCCGTGGGCCTGGCCGATGAGGTCGAGCATCAGGTCGATGGAGGCGGTGCCGCCCGCCGACGTAATGCGCCGACGGTCGATCTCGAACAGCTCCTGGGTGACGCTGAGCTGTGGATAGGATTCCTTGAACGCGTCGATGGCTTCCCAGTGCAGGGTCAGGCGATGGCCGTCGAGCAGGCCGGCTTCGGCGAGGATGAAGCTGCCGGTGTCGATGGCCCCGAGGGTCACGCCTTCGTTGTCGAGCCGACGCAACCAGTGTTGCAGCGCGGGCGTGGCGAATTTCAGCGGCTCGAAACCGGCGACCACCAACAGCGTCGCGCCTTTTTTCAGCGGTTCCAGCGCCGCATCGGCGTTGAGCGACATGCCGTTGCTGGCCAGCACCGCGCCGCCATCCGCGCTCAAGACGTGCCAGCGATACAGCTCGCCGCGAAAGCGATTGGCGACCCGCAGCGGCTCGATGGCCGAGATAAAACCGATGGCCGAAAAACCCGGCATCAACAAGAAGTAGAAATCCTGGGACATGGAGCGCACTCGACTGGCAGGTCACGAGAGGGCGGGTAGCGTGTGGACGTTGATACGCCAGTTGTCGTCGGCATTCAAGGGCGCAGGTCGCTGCAGTGCAAGAGCTGGTCGCCGCAGTGCGCTTTCACCGGGGCTATGCTGCGTAACTTGGTCATCACCGGCGCACAGACGCCGGAACCCACAATAACGTCTGCCGAGGAACCCCGACATGAAACGACTGATCAGCAGCTGTGTGCTTGCACTCAGCAGTACCGCTTTCTTGAGCGCCAGCGTCATGGCGGCCGACGCCGCTTCGTGCCAGAACGTGCGCATGGGCGTGGTGAACTGGACCGACGTGATCGCCACCAGCGCCATGGCCCAGGTCCTGCTCGATGGCCTCGGCTACAACACCAAACAAACCAGCGCCTCCCAGCAAATCATCTTTGCCGGCATCCGCGACCAGCGCCTGGACCTGTTCCTCGGTTACTGGAACCCGCTGATGACCCAGACCATCACCCCGTTCGTCGATGCCAACCAGGTCAAAGTGCTCCAGGCACCGAGCCTCAAAGACGCGCGCGCCACCCTTGCCGTCCCGACTTACCTCGCCGACAAGGGCCTGAAAACCTTCGCCGACATCGCCAAGTTCGAGAAAGAACTGGGCGGCAAGATCTACGGCATCGAGCCCGGTTCGGGCGCCAACACGCAGATCAAGGCCATGATCGCCAAGAACCAGTTCGGCCTCGGCAAGTTCCAACTGGTCGAGTCCAGCGAGGCCGGCATGCTCGCCGCCGTGGATCGCGCCGTGCGTCGCAACGAGGCGGTGGTGTTCTTCGGCTGGGCGCCGCACCCGATGAACGTCAACGTGAAAATGACCTACCTCACCGGCAGCGACGACGCGCTCGGCCCGAACGAGGGCATGGCCACGGTCTGGACCGTCACCGCGCCGAAATACGCCGAGCAATGCCCGAACATCGGCCGCTTGCTGAGCAACCTGACGTACACCGCCGAGGACGAGAGCCGGATGATGCAGCCGCTGCTGGATCACAAGGACGCGTTCGAATCGGCCAAGCAATGGCTCAAGGATCACCCGCAAGACAAGCAACGCTGGCTCGAAGGCGTGACTACCTTCGATGGCAAACCGGCGGCCGAGAACCTGCAACTGAGCAGTAAATAAACCCTGATTGAACCGCCGCATCGCAGCCCCACCGGGCTGCGAACGGAATCCTCTCGCCTGCAAGGAACCCGCCTCATGAACCACGACGTCATCATCACCTGCGCACTCACCGGTGCTGGCGACACGACCGCCAAGAGCCCGCACGTGCCGGTCACCCCGAAACAAATCGCCGCTGCCGCCGTGGAAGCCGCCAAGGCTGGCGCCACTGTCGTTCACTGCCATGTGCGCAATCCCGAAACCGGCAAGTTCAGCCGTGACGTGGCGCTGTACCGCGAAGTGATGGAGCGCATCCGCGAGGCTGACGTCGACATCATCGTCAACCTCACCGCCGGCATGGGCGGCGACCTGGAAATCGGCGCGGGCGAAAACCCGATGGAATTCGGCCCGAACACCGACCTGGTCGGCCCGCTGACCCGCCTCGCGCACGTGGAAGCATTGCTGCCGGAAATCTGCACCCTCGATTGCGGCACCCTGAACTTCGGCGACGGCGACACCATTTACGTCTCCACCCCGGCGCAGCTGCGCGCTGGCGCCAAACGCATTC
Source organism: Pseudomonas sp. NPDC086278 (assembly GCF_050280905.1). Classification (NCBI taxonomy): domain Bacteria; kingdom Pseudomonadati; phylum Pseudomonadota; class Gammaproteobacteria; order Pseudomonadales; family Pseudomonadaceae; genus Pseudomonas; species Pseudomonas sp. NPDC086278. The sequence continues at coordinate 10,872 of NZ_JBNNWE010000065.1, read as the reverse complement.
AAGAGCTGGGCGTAAAAGCCGAGCTGGAAATTTTCGACACCGGTCACCTGTGGTTCGCCAAACAGCTGATCAAGGAAGGCCTGCTCGACGACCCGCTGTTCCAGTTGTGCCTGGGCATCCCGTGGGGCGCGCCGGCTGACACCACCACCATGAAAGCCATGGTCGACAACCTGCCCGCCAATGCGGTGTGGGCAGGCTTCGGCATTGGCCGCATGCAAATGCCGATGGCGGCGCAAGCGGTGCTGCTGGGCGGCAATGTGCGGGTCGGCCTGGAAGACAACATCTGGCTGGACAAAGGCGTCCTGGCCACCAACGGCCAACTGGTCGAACGCGCCTCGGAAATCCTCAGCCGCCTCGGCGCCCGGGTTCTGACGCCGGCGGAAGGCCGGGTAAAAATGGGCCTGACCCAGCGCGGTTGAGCAAAACCTACACCTTCCCTGTGGGAGCGGGCTTGCTCGCGAAGAGGCCGTCACATCCGACATCACCGTCGGCGGACAGTCCGCATTCGCGAGCAAGCCCGCTGCCACAGGGGACCACCGAATACTTTTAGGACCTTGCCATGAGCTTTATCACCGAAATCAAAACCTTCGCAGCGCTGGGCAGCGGTGTCATCGGCAGCGGCTGGGTCTCCCGAGCCCTCGCCCACGGCCTGGATGTGGTGGCCTGGGACCCGGCGCCCGGTGCCGAAGCCGCGCTGCGCAAACGTGTCGCCAATGCCTGGGGCGCCCTGGAGAAACAAGGCCTTGCACCCGGTGCTTCACAGGAGCGCCTGCGCTTTGTCGCGACGATTGAAGAATGCGTTCGCGAGGCCGATTTCATTCAGGAAAGCGCGCCTGAGCGCCTCGATCTGAAACTGGAACTGCACAGCAAAATCAGCGCGGCGGCCAAGCCCGATGCCTTGATCGGTTCCAGTACCTCGGGGCTGTTGCCGAGCGAGTTTTACGAAGGTTCGACGCACCCGGAACGCTGCGTGGTCGGCCACCCGTTCAACCCGGTCTACTTGCTGCCGTTGGTAGAAGTGGTCGGCGGTAAAAACACCGCACCTGAAGCGATTCAAGCGGCGATGAAAGTCTACGAATCCTTGGGCATGCGGCCGCTGCATGTGCGCAAGGAAGTGCCGGGGTTCATCGCCGACCGTCTACTTGAAGCGCTGTGGCGCGAGGCGCTGCACCTGGTCAACGATGGCGTTGCGACGACGGGCGAAATCGACGACGCGATTCGCTTCGGCGCGGGCCTGCGCTGGTCGTTCATGGGCACGTTTTTGACGTATACCCTGGCCGGTGGTGATGCGGGGATGCGCCACTTCATGGCACAGTTCGGCCCGGCATTGCAGTTGCCGTGGACGTATTTGCCGGCACCGGAACTGACCGACAAGTTGATTGACGATGTGGTCGACGGCACCAGCGACCAGCTGGGCAAACACAGTATTTCGGCGCTGGAACGCTATCGTGATGATTGCTTGCTGGCGGTGCTGGAGGCGGTGAGAGCCACCAAAGAAAAGCATGGGATGGCGTTTAGCGAATAAGCCATCAGCAGGTCTGGCCCCTTCGCGAGCAAGCCCGCTCCCACAAGGACTGCGCAAATCCTGTGGGCGCGGGCTTGCTCGCGAAGGCGGCAGCCCAGTCACCACACAACCCGGATCAGCCATCATGCCCACCCTGACCACCTACCAAACCAGAATCATCCCCGACTGGGTCGACTACAACGGCCACTTGCGCGACGCCTTCTATCTGCTGATCTTCAGCTATGCCACCGACGCGCTGATGGATCGCCTCGGCATGGACAGCAACCACCGCGAAGCCAGCGGTCAGTCGCTGTTCACCCTGGAACTGCACCTCAATTACCTGCACGAAGTAAAACTCGACGCCGACGTCGAAGTGCACACGCAAATCATTGCTCACGACAGCAAACGCCTGCACCTCTATCACAGCCTGCACCTGGTCGGTGATGAGAAAGCATTGGCCGGCAACGAACAAATGCTGCTGCATGTCGACCTCGCCGGGCCGCGCTCGGCGCCGTTCGGCGAAGCCACCTTGAGCAAACTGCAAGCGATCGTCGCCGAACAAATCGACCTGCCCGCCCCCGAATACATTGGCCGAGTGATTGCGTTACCGCCCAAAAAATAACAAGGAGATCGCCATGCACACCGCCGCCGCTTTCGCCGACTTCCGCACCTATCCGTTGATCAGCGCATTAACCGCCGTGCACCCCTTGGCGGACCAGGTTCAAGTGACGTGGGCCGACGGTCGCCTCAGCCCTTTTCATCATCAATGGTTGCGTGACAACTGCCCGTGCCCGCAGTGCGTCTACACCGTGACCCGCGAACAGGTGCTGGAAATCGTCGATGTCGCAGAAAACCTTGCGCCTGAAAATGCCAGCATCGATGCCGAAGGCTGTTTGCGCGTCGATTGGCAGGACGGCCACCTCAGCCGCTTCGATCCGGGCTGGTTGCGGGCGCACGCTTATGACGATCAATCCCGCGCCGAGCGCCGTGCCGGCAAGCCCAAAGCCAGGCTCTGGCACGGTGATTTGCAAGTGCCGGTGTTCGATTATCAAACGTTGATGAACGACAACGACGCCTTGCTGCAGTGGCTGCTGGCGGTGCGCGATATCGGCCTGACGCAGGTGCGCGGCGTGCCCACCGAACCGGGCTCGCTGAAGCTGATTGCGCAGCGGATTTCCTTCATCCGCGAAAGCAACTTCGGCGTGTTGTTCAACGTGCAATCCAAGGCCGATGCCGACAGCAATGCCTACACCGCTTTCAACCTGCCGTTGCACAGCGATTTGCCGACCCGGGAGTTGCAACCGGGGCTGCAGTTTCTGCATTGCCTGGTGAATGACGCCGACGGCGGCGAGAGTATTTTTGTCGACGGGTTTGCCATCGCTGACGCGCTGCGCCGAGAAGATCTCGAGGCGTTCAAAGCCCTGTGTGAAATTCCTGTGGAGTTTCGCAACAAGGACCGCCACAGCGATTACCGCTGCCTCGCGCCGATCATTGCGCTGGATGCATTTGGGCAAGTCTCGGAAATCCGTATGGCTAACTTTCTGCGCGGACCGTTCGATGCCTCGACGGAAGACATGCCCAAGCTGTACCGGGCTTATCGGCGGTTTATTGCGATGACGCGCGAGGCGCGGTTTCGGGTGATGACGCGGCTGAATCCGGGGGAGCTGTGGTGCTTCGATAATCGCCGCACGCTGCATGCGCGCAATGCGTTTGATCCGGCCAGCGGTGCCCGGCATTTCCAGGGCTGTTATGTGGATCGGGATGAGTTGTTGTCGCGGATTTTGGTGTTGCAGCGTTAGACCGCGTTATCGTTCTTCGCGAGCAAGCCCGCGCCCACGGTTGACCGAGTTCTTGCAGAGGAATGCGCTCAACTGTGGGAGCGGGCTTGCTCGCGAAGGCGTCAGCCCAGACACCACGGCTTTCCCTGATTCACAGGCAAAAAAAACCCCGATCAAGCCGTGACTGGATCGGAGCTGAAGAGGGTACTGTTGAGGAGCCGTTGCGCGAGGGTGACCAAACCATCGTGTTGCCAGCTGCGGCCAGTGTGCCCACTCCGCCAATTCGCAAGTTAGCCGAAAACGACCTGTTCATAGGTATTGCGGCCATTGCGACAAATCGCCCTTGCCGCCACTGCGCGCCCCTACCAGAATCGAGCCACGACACCGTTCCCTGAAGAAGGATTGCGTCATGATGTACGCCGATTTGATAGACCAGGAAGACCTGTTGGGCCAACTGAAATCGCTGGGTTTTCAAGTACCGAGCGGCGCCACAGCCGAGCAGGCTTGCGAGTGTGCGGTGCGCGGCTTGAACGATGAACGGGCGTCGACACTGCGGACCATGGTCAAACAGATGTACACCAGCAGCGCGACGATTTTGCCGGCGGTGCGCCAGGCGATCGACAAGCAATTGCTGCCGGCGCTGGCGGTGTATCAGCAAACCCGTAGCGCCTGAACCGTGGCGAGGGGGCTTGCCCCCGTTCGGCTGCGAAGCAGTCGCAAAGTCTTTGGGGCCGCTTCGCGACCCAACGGGGGCAAGCCCCCTCGCCACAAAGTCCTACAACCTTACGCTGGCGAACGTCGACTCGTTCCGCGCCTGACTCAACGCCGACAACGGCCCGGATAACGGCGACAGCACCAGCGCTTGCGGCAGCGGCATCATGGCGACCTGTTGCGTGGTGTTGGAACCCACACGCTCGTCACGCGGCGGAATGCCGAAGTATTCGCGGTAGCACTTGGAGAAGTGCGGCGTGGAAACGAAGCCACACACCGACGCCACTTCGATGATCGACATCGGCGTTTGCTTGAGCAGCTGCCGGGCACGGATCAAACGCAGTTTCAGGTAGTAACGCGACGGCGAACAATGCAGGTATTTCTGGAACAGCCGCTCGAGCTGACGACGGGAAACGGCGACATACACCGCCAGTTCGTCAAGATCGATGGGCTCTTCGAGGTTGGCTTCCATCAGCGCGACGATTTCCTGCAACTTCGGCTGGTTGGTGCCAAGCATGTGCTTGAGCGGAACGCGCTGGTGATCCTGTTCATTGCGGATGCGCTCGTAGACGAACATTTCCGAGATCGCGGCGGACAGTTCACGACCATGATCGCGGCTGATCAGGTGCAGCATCATGTCCAGCGGCGCGGTGCCGCCCGAGCTGGTAAAACGGTTACGGTCGAGAGTGAACAGGCGGGTGCTCATGGCCACACGCGGAAACGCTTCCTGCATCGAGGCCAGGCATTCCCAGTGCACGCTGCAATCAAAACCGTCCAGCAGGCCGGCGCACGCCAGGGCCCAACTGCCGGTGCAGACCGCGCCGAGACGACGGGACTGACGCGCCTGGCTTTGCAGCCACGACACATGTTCGCGGGTCACGGTGCGCTGAATGCCGATACCGCCGCAGACAATGATCGTGTCCAGGGCCGGGGCTTTGTGCATGGAGGCGTCGGGGGTGATCTGCAGACCGTCACTGGCCCAGACTTGACCGCCGTCGACGGTGAGCGTGGTCCAGCGATACAGTTCGCGACCGGACAATTGGTTGGCCATGCGCAGGGGTTCTACGGCGGAGGCCAGAGAAATCAGCGTGAAATTGTCCAGCAGCAAAAAGCCGATGGATTGAGGCGCACGGTTCTGGGGTTGAGCCCCGGAGTTGAACGTCGTCATCGCGGTATCTCCTCACACAAAGCGGGTGATGGCCTCAGGCGGAGGCTCTTGTTATTGCCATCGTTCTCGCGTGGGAGACGGGCTTTGTAATGACAGAGCAATTGCCATGCCTAAAATTGAATGCGCGTTCAATAACTCCTGAAAACGACGTCGCGACATCTCTATATAAGCCGCGCGGTGAGTGGGGGTTATAAGTGCCATTACCGACGGCAGGCGCTCTGCCCCGTTGGGCGTGAGCAAATCGGTAGCACTTGTGGGAACAGGGGTTGCGAGGTGCCGGGAGAGAGTGTCACCGCAAGCACGGCTGACGGACGGTCAGGGTTGGATGGGATCCAGGTTTCGGGGAAGTCGCTTATCTGTAAGCGACGCGCTAAAAGGTGGCGCGTTTTGGAGCGGGTGTTCACTTGGCGCGCAGTTTTGACTGTTCTGGTGGGGCAAATGAGCTTCGGTGGCTAAGAGGCTAAGGGCAAATGGCTAGGATGCTTTTGTGGCGAGGGGGCTTGCCCCGTTCGGCTGCGCAGCAGTCGTAAAGCTTTCAGGGCCGCTGCGCGACCCAACGGGGGCAAGCCCCCTCGCCACAAAAGCCCTGCTTGCCACGTAAGCCCTCTATCCACAGAAGCCCCCTATCCACGCAAGCCCCTCAGCCACAGGTCATCTGGGTCTCAGCACTCCACCGCACTCACCGCCAACCCGCCGCGCGAGGTTTCTTTATATTTGTCGTGCATGTCGGCGCCGGTATCGCGCATGGTGCGGATCACCCGGTCCAGCGAGATAAAGTGCTGACCGTCACCGCGCAACGCCATCTGCGCCGCGTTGATCGCTTTCACGGCGGCTATCGCATTGCGCTCGATGCACGGCACTTGCACCAGCCCGCCTACCGGATCGCAGGTCAGGCCAAGGTTGTGTTCCAGGCCGATTTCCGCCGCGTTGCACAACTGCTCCGGCGTGGCGCCGAGAATCTCCGCCAACCCCGCCGCCGCCATCGCGCAGGCCGATCCGACTTCGCCCTGGCAACCGACCTCCGCGCCGGAAATCGACGCATTCTTCTTGCACAGAATCCCCACCGCTGCGGCGCTGAGGAAATAGTCGACAACGTTGGCCTCCGTCACCACCTCGCTGAACTTCATAAAGTAGTGCAACACCGCCGGGATGATCCCGGCCGCGCCATTGGTCGGTGCCGTGACCATGCGCCCACCGGCGGCGTTTTCTTCGTTGACCGCCAGGGCGAACAGGTTGACCCACTCCATGGCGCTCAAGGTCGAGCCGATCACGTTGGGTTTGCCCAGTTCCTGCAAGCTGCGGTGCAACCTGGCCGCACGCCGTCGCACATTCAAGCCGCCGGGCAAGATGCCTTCGTGCTTCAAGCCCTGCTCGACGCAATCCTGCATGGCGCGCCAGAGTTTCATCAGGCCGCTGCGGATTTCTTCTTCGCTGCGCCAGACCTTTTCGTTGGCCATCATCAATTGCGCCACGCGCAGGTTGTGCTGCTTGCACAGGCTCAGCAGTTCGACGGCGCTGGAGAAGTCGTAAGGCAATTCGGTGCGGTCCAGATCGACCACGCCGCTGGACGCCTGCGCCTGATCGACGACAAAACCGCCGCCGATGGAATAGTAGGTGTCGCGGTACAGCTCGCCGTCATCGCCTTCGACCATCAGGGTCATGGCGTTGGGGTGGAACGGCAGGTTTTCGTCGATCAGGCGCATGTCGCGAGCCCAAATGAAGGGCACTGACAAGCGACCGTCGAGCAACAGCATGTGGGTTTCGCGCAGGCTTTCGATGCGGATGCCGATTTGCGATGGATCGATTGCGTCCGGCCACTCGCCCATCAGGCCCATGATCACGGCGTTGTCGCTGCCATGACCGATGCCGGTGGCCGACAGCGAACCGTAAAGCTGAACTTCGACGCGCCGCACCTGTTCCAACAAGTGCCGCTCGCGCAGCGATTCCACAAACAGCGCCGCAGCGCGCATGGGCCCCACAGTGTGTGAACTCGAAGGGCCGATGCCGATTTTGAACAGGTCGAAAACGCTGATAGCCATTACTGCCGAACTCCTGGATGTGCCAACTCCGGGCGTAAAAACGCCCAGTGACGGAGCTGCTACGCTCAAGCTGCAATCCGCCGAGATGGCCGCATCATCAGGCTTTTGTCAGGTCGTTCGACGTCTCACACCGACGCACCCATGCCCAGCAACGCCGCAGGCGTTTTGCGCTACGTTTTCGCCGTTTTTTTGCGGTTCAGAGGGGTAAAGGGGGCTGAAAAAAGCTGTAAGCGACGTCACTGACACTGGATGCGACCATCCCTGTACTGGATACGACGCCCCCTGTAGGCGTCTGATTTTCAGTGGTACATGATCGTATCGACTCGATTGCAAGGCGCCGTCGTAGAGCTGTCTCCAAAACGCCATCCAACCGCAACCTATAAGTGCGGTGGTCCAGTCGGAACACTGCCAAAAAAAACACCAAGGAGTCCATCCATGAAAGGTTCCCCGTCGTTGTTGTTGGCCGCCATGCTGAGTCTGCCGTTACTGGCTCAAGCTGCAGAACCCGCTCAGTGCAGCACCGTAAACTTCTCCGATGTCGGCTGGACCGACATCACCGCGACTACCGCGACCACCAGCGTTGTCCTCGACGCGCTCGGCTACAAAACCAAGACCACCATGATTTCCGTGCCCGTGACCTACAAGTCGCTGGCCGATGGCAAGAACATGGACGTGTTCCTCGGTAACTGGATGCCGACCATGGAAAACGACATCAAGGCCTACCGCGATGCGGGGACCGTCGACGTCGTACGCACCAACCTCACCGGCGCCAAGTACACCCTCGCCGTACCGAAAGCGCTGTACGACAAAGGGCTGCATGACTTCGCCGACATCGCCAAATTCAAGAAAGAACTCGACGGCAAGATCTACGGCATCGAGCCGGGCAACGACGGCAACCGCCTGATCCAGAGCATGATCGACAAGAACGCCTTCGGCCTCAAAGACGCCGGCTTCAAAGTCGTCGAGTCCAGCGAAGCGGGGATGCTGTCGCAGGTCGACCGCGCCCAGAAACGCGACACCGCCGTGGTCTTCCTCGGCTGGGCACCGCACCCGATGAACAAGCGTTTCAAGATTGAATACCTGACCGGTGGCGATGAGTTCTTCGGCCCCGACTTCGGTGCCGCCACCGTGGCCACCAACACCCGCAAGGGTTATGTCCAGGAATGCAGCAACGTCGGCACTCTGCTGAAAAACCTGGAATTTACCGTGGACATGGAAAGCGCGCTGATGGGCAACATCCTGGACGACAAGATGAAGCCTGACGCCGCAGCCAAGGCCTGGCTGAAAAAGAATCCACAGGTGCTCGATACCTGGCTCGCTGGCGTGACCACCATTGACGGTAAACCAGGCCTGGAGGCCGTGAAAGCCAAGCTCGCCCAGCCTTAAATCAAGGAGCATCGCTTATGCCGGGCGAGCGTGCTCGCCCGGGCTGTTTATTCCTCGCATGCGGACGTTCACTACCATGCTGATTGATCAGAAAATCCCCCTAGGCCAGTACATCGCGGGCTTCGTTGAATGGTTGACGCAACACGGCGCCAGTACCTTCGACGCAATCGCCGTGACACTGGAAACGATGATCCACGGCGTGACGTTTGCGCTGACCTGGTTCAACCCGCTGGCATTGATCGGCCTCATCGCGCTACTGGCTCACTTCATTCAACGCAAATGGGGGCTGACGGTTTTCGTCATTGCCTCGTTTCTGCTGATCCTCAACCTGGGGTACTGGCAGGAAACCATGGAAACCCTCGCCCAGGTGCTCTTCGCGACCCTGGTCTGCGTGGTCATCGGCGTGCCGTTGGGCATCGTCGCCGCGCACAAACCGATGTTCTACACACTGATGCGTCCGGTGCTCGATCTGATGCAGACCGTGCCGACCTTCGTGTACCTCATTCCGACCCTGACCCTCTTCGGGCTGGGTGTGGTCCCTGGCCTGATTTCGACGGTGGTGTTCGCCATTGCCGCGCCAATCCGCCTGACTTACCTGGGGATCCGTGATGTTCCCGCAGAATTGATGGACGCCGGCAAAGCCTTCGGCTGTTCGCGCCGTCAACTGCTCGCGCGTATCGAGCTGCCTTACGCCATGCCGAGCATCGCGGCCGGCATCACCCAGTGCATCATGCTGTCGTTGTCGATGGTGGTGATCGCGGCACTGGTCGGCGCGGACGGCCTGGGCAAACCTGTGGTCAACGCACTGAACACCGCCGATATCGCCCTCGGCTTCGAAGCCGGCCTGGCAATCGTGCTGCTGGCGATCATGCTCGACCGTATCTGCAAACAACCCGACGCTAAAGTAGGGGGTGACGCATGAGCATTATTCGCTTCGAAGACGTCGACGTAATCTTCTCCAAAGATCCGCGTGAGGCGCTCAAGCTCCTCGACCAAGGCATGACCCGCGATCAGATCCTGAAAAAAACCGGGCAGATCGTCGGCGTTGAAAAAGCCAGCCTGGATGTCGAGAAAGGCGAAATCTGCGTGCTGATGGGCCTGTCCGGCTCGGGCAAATCCAGCTTGCTGCGTTGCATCAACGGCCTCAACACCGTCAGCCGGGGCAAGTTGTTTGTCGAGCACGAAGGCCGGCAGATCGACATTGCCTCCTGCACCCCGGCAGAACTGAAGATGATGCGCACCAAGCGCATCGCGATGGTGTTCCAGAAGTTCGCCCTGATGCCCTGGCTGACGGTGCGCGAGAACATCAGTTTCGGTCTGGAAATGCAGGGTCGCCCGGAGAAGGAACGCCGCAAACTGGTGGACGACAAACTTGAGCTGGTGGGCCTGACCCAATGGCGCAACAAGAAACCCGACGAGCTTTCCGGTGGCATGCAGCAACGCGTGGGCCTGGCCCGTGCGCTGGCGATGGACGCCGACATTCTGCTGATGGACGAACCGTTCTCGGCACTCGACCCGTTGATTCGCCAGGGCCTGCAAGACGAATTGCTGGAACTGCAAAGCAAGCTCAGCAAGACCATTGTGTTCGTCAGCCACGACCTTGATGAAGCGCTGAAACTCGGCAGCCGCATCGCGATCATGAAAGACGGCCGGATCATCCAGTACAGCAAACCTGAAGAAATCGTCCTCAACCCGGCCGACGATTACGTGCGGACCTTCGTCGCGCATACCAATCCGCTGAACGTGTTGTGCGGTCGCAGCCTGATGCGCACGCTGGACAACTGCAAACGCATCAACGGTTCGGTATGCCTCGATCCGGGCGGCGATTCGTGGCTGGACCTGGCCGAAGGCAACACCATCACAGGGGCGCGTCAGAACGGTGCCAGCCTGGACCTGCAGAACTGGGCACCAGGGCAAGCGGTTGAAGGTTTGGGCCGCCGGCCAACACTGGTGGATTCGAACATCGGCATGCGCGATGCGTTGCAGATTCGTTATCAGACCGGCAACAAACTGGTGCTGCATGACAACAACCAAGTGGTCGGGATTCTCGGCGACAGCGAGCTGTACCACGCGTTGCTCGGCAAAAACCTGGGCTAAGGCAACAGACACAAAAACGCCGCGAGAGGATCGCGGCGTTTTTGTTTATGGGATATCGGGTCATGCAGCTTTGCGGCTGATGGCCCCTTCGCGGGCAAGCCCGCTTGTGTCTTGGGCAGGGGATAAACTTTGGGGTGAGAGGGGTGGATGGCAAGCTGTGAGTCCGCGGTGCTTGAAGCACGTGTGGGA
>NZ_JBNNWE010000064.1:0-33753 GCF_050280905.1 Pseudomonas sp. NPDC086278 | reverse complement strand
CTTCCGATCTCCGCCGGTTATGCCATCTACGGTCCGCAGACCATGTTGGTGCTGACGCTGGGTCACGGCGTGAAAGGAGGGGCCGGTACAGCAGGACGGGTGGTGGAAAGAGTCACAGCTCGTGCCAAAATTTCTATTGGTCGCAGATTGGTCCAAAAACCTGATCCTTGGGTGGAGCAGTCAGTGGCTTGCCAGCGGTATCAGCGTACCCGCTGAAATACCGTTCAAGGAGCACCTCTTGCCGACGGCCAAAACGCCTCAGTGAGATGTGTTCAGTTCAGATCCATTAAGTAGGGGTTGCGTCGCATGTGTGGCATCGTCGGTATCGTCGGTAAGTCGAACGTCAATCAGGCGCTGTATGACGCGCTAACCGTCCTCCAGCACCGCGGCCAGGACGCTGCCGGTATTGTCACCAGCCATGATGGCCGGTTATTCCTGCGCAAGGACAATGGTCTGGTGCGTGACGTGTTCCACCAGCGTCACATGCAGCGCCTCGTCGGGCACATGGGCATTGGCCATGTGCGTTACCCGACCGCAGGCAGCTCGACCTCGGCCGAAGCTCAACCGTTTTACGTCAACTCGCCTTACGGCATCACCCTGGCGCACAACGGCAACCTGACCAACGTTGAACAGCTGGCCAAGGAGATTTACGAATCTGACCTGCGCCACGTCAACACCAACTCAGATTCGGAAGTGCTGCTCAACGTGTTCGCCCACGAACTGGCCCAGCGCGGCAAGTTGCAGCCGACCGAAGAAGACGTATTCGCTGCCGTCACCGACGTGCACAACCGTTGCGTCGGTGGTTACGCGGTCGTGGCGATGGTGACCGGTTACGGCATCGTCGGTTTCCGCGACCCGCACGGCATTCGTCCGATCGTCTTCGGCCAGCGTCACACCGACGAAGGCGTCGAGTACATGATCGCCTCCGAAAGCGTGTCCCTGGACGTGCTCGGTTTCACCCTGATTCGCGACCTGGCACCGGGCGAAGCGGTCTACATCACTGAAGACGGCAAACTGCACACCCGTCAGTGCGCGACCAACCCGTCCCTGACCCCGTGCATTTTCGAACACGTCTACCTGGCGCGTCCGGATTCGATCATCGACGGCGTGTCGGTCTACAAGGCCCGTCTGCGCATGGGCGAGAAGCTCGCCGAGAAAATCTTGCGCGAGCGTCCTGATCACGACATCGACGTGGTCATCCCGATTCCGGACACCAGCCGCACCTCGGCCCTGGAGCTGGCGAACCACCTGGGCGTCAAGTTCCGCGAAGGTTTCGTGAAGAACCGCTACATCGGCCGCACCTTCATCATGCCGGGCCAGGCCGCACGGAAAAAATCCGTACGCCAGAAGCTCAACGCCATCGAACTGGAATTCCGCGGCAAAAACGTAATGCTGGTGGACGACTCGATCGTTCGCGGCACCACGTGCAAGCAGATCATTCAGATGGCCCGTGAAGCCGGCGCCAAAAACGTTTATTTCTGCTCCGCGGCCCCGGCCGTTCGCTACCCGAACGTCTACGGCATCGATATGCCGAGCGCACACGAACTGATCGCCCACAACCGTTCGACCCAGGACGTGGCTGACCTGATCGGCGCCGACTGGCTGATCTATCAGGACTTGCCTGACTTGATCGAAGCGGTGGGTGGCGGCAAGATCAAAATCGACAAGTTCGATTGCGCAGTGTTTGACGGCCAGTACGTCACCGGCGACGTCGACGAGGCTTATCTGAACAAGATCGAGCAGGCACGCAACGATGCCTCCAAGGTCAAGACACAGGCAGTCAGCGCGATCATTGATCTGTATAACAACTGAGTAACTACCGGCCCTGAGGGGCCGGTTTTGTATCTACCAAAAGAGCAAGGCAAGGAGTGACAGCATGAGTCAGGATTGGGATGCCGGTCGGCTGGACAGCGACCTCGATGGCGTAGCGTTCGATACCCTGGCCGTACGCGCCGGTCAGCACCGTACGCCGGAAGGCGAACACGGTGATCCGATGTTCTTCACGTCCAGCTACGTCTTCCGTACCGCAGCCGATGCGGCGGCACGCTTTGCCGGGGAAGTGCCGGGCAACGTTTATTCGCGCTACACCAACCCGACCGTGCGCGCGTTCGAAGAGCGCATTGCCGCGCTGGAAAGCGCCGAGCAAGCCGTGGCGACTGCCACCGGCATGGCGGCGATCCTGGCCGTGGTCATGAGTCTGTGCAGCGCCGGCGACCATGTACTGGTCTCGCGCAGCGTATTCGGTTCGACCATCAGCCTGTTCGAAAAGTACTTCAAGCGCTTCGGCATTGAAGTCGATTACGTACCGCTGGCGGACTTGTCCGGCTGGGAATCGGCGATCAAGGCCAACACCAAGTTGCTGTTCGTCGAGTCGCCTTCGAACCCGCTGGCCGAGCTGGTGGATATCGCCGCGCTGGCGCAAATCGCTCACGCCAAGGGCGCGATGCTGGTGGTTGACAACTGCTTCTGCACGCCTGCCTTGCAGCAACCGCTGAAATTGGGCGCGGACATCGTCGTGCACTCGGCCACCAAGTTCATTGATGGCCAGGGCCGTTGCATGGGTGGCGTGGTCGCCGGTCGCAGCGAGCAGATGAAAGAAATCGTCGGTTTCCTGCGCACCGCCGGGCCGACGCTTAGCCCGTTCAACGCCTGGATTTTCCTCAAGGGCCTCGAAACCCTGAACCTGCGGATGAAGGCGCATTGTGCCAACGCCCAGCAACTGGCCGAGTGGCTGGAGCAGCAGGACGGTATAGAAAAGGTTCACTACGCCGGCCTCAAGAGCCATCCGCAGCACGAGTTGGCCCAGCGTCAGCAGAAAGGCTTCGGTGCGGTAGTCAGTTTTGAAGTCAAGGGCGGCAAAGAAGGCGCCTGGCGCTTTATCGATGCGACCCGCCTGATTTCGATCACCGCCAACCTCGGTGATACCAAGACCACCATCACCCATCCGAGCACCACTTCTCACGGCCGCCTCGCGCCGCAAGAACGTGAAGCGGCGGGCATTCGCGACAGCCTGATCCGCATTGCGGTCGGTCTGGAAGACGTGGCTGACCTGCAAGCCGATCTGGCGCGCGGTCTGGCTGCGTTGTGATCGAGTTGTCCACGCCGACCACTGGCACCCATGGCCGCGTCGCACTGGTAACCGGTGCGGCGCGTGGCATCGGGTTGGGGATCGCGGCCTGGCTGATCAGCGAAGGCTGGCAGGTGGTGTTGACCGATCTCGACCGCGAGCGCGGTTCTAAAGTCACCAAGGTGCTGGGCGATAACGCCTGGTTCATCGCCATGGACGTGTCGAACGAAGGGCAGGTGGCATTGGGCGTTGCCGAAGTGCTGGGGCAATTTGGCCGTCTGGATGCGCTGGTGTGCAACGCGGCCGTGGCCGATCCGCACAACATCACGCTGGAAAGTCTCGATCTGGCCTATTGGAATCGGGTACTGGCGGTGAACCTCAGTGGGCCGATGCTGTTGGCCAAGCACTGTGCGCCGTATCTGCGTGCTCACAACGGGGCGATCGTCAATCTGGCCTCGACCCGCGCCGGGCAGTCCGAACCCGATACCGAAGCTTACGCGGCGAGCAAGGGCGGGCTGTTGGCCCTGACTCACGCGTTGGCGATCAGTCTCGGGCCGGAAATCCGGGTGAATGCGGTCAGTCCCGGCTGGATCGATACGCGGGATCCGTCCGCGCGACGCGCCGAGCCGCTGAGCGATGCCGATCATGCGCAGCATCCGGCGGGCAGGGTAGGGACGGTTGAAGACGTCGCTTCGATGGTGGCGTGGTTGCTGTCGAAGAATGCCGGGTTTGTCACGGGCCAGGAGTTTGTGGTCGATGGTGGCATGACCAAGAAGATGATTTACAGCGAGTAGCCGTAACGACCTGGCCTGCATTGATGTTGGCCGGGCGGCCGTCTTCGCGAGCAAACCCGCTCTCACACAGGCTCTGTGTCGTGCGCGCCTCTGTTTGGCACCGACAATCAACTGTAGGAGCGGGCTTGCTCGCGAAAGCGGTCTGACTGCACAAGCGTGATGGTGGCGCTTGGCAACAACTTGCCGAATGACACGATTTTGTCTTTTTCAGAAAAACTTCAATCCTGCTATTGACTTAGGTTCGGTACCTGCGTAAATTTCGCGGCCTCGGAGATGCAAAGCGGGTGATTAGCTCAGCTGGGAGAGCGTCTGCCTTACAAGCAGAATGTCGGCGGTTCGATCCCGTCATCACCCACCACTTCCGAGAGTCTTGCGAAAGCAAGATGGAAGCTTTTAAAAGCCTCCACCGACGCGCAGCGGTAGTTCAGTCGGTTAGAATACCGGCCTGTCACGCCGGGGGTCGCGGGTTCGAGTCCCGTCCGCTGCGCCATATTTTCCGAGTCAGGTTTACCTGGCTCGAGATTGAAAAGCCTCGAAGCTTTCAATCAGACGAGTTACTTGAGCGCAAGCTCAAAGCGATACGCAGCGGTAGTTCAGTCGGTTAGAATACCGGCCTGTCACGCCGGGGGTCGCGGGTTCGAGTCCCGTCCGCTGCGCCATATCTGCTTCAAGGCCCACTGAACGCCTTAAAGCTACAAAGAAAGCCACTGGCTAACTTTGAGTCGATAGCAAAGACCCTGGTCGAGAGACCGGGGTTTTTTGTGTCTGAAATTTGGCTTTGCCGCTTCTGGCGTCCTGCCGATCCAACCTTTCTGCTCCGCCGACGCATAAAGGGCTTCCTTCGTGGCGTCGACATTAATTAGAATCACTCTCATTTACGATAACTCCTTGGCACAGGGCTTCTTGAGATGAGTGACGCAACGATGCCGAAGGAGCAGACCTTCCACGACCTGTACCGCGATCACCGCGGCTGGCTGGAAAGCTGGTTGAGAAGGCGCATGGGCAATGGCTGTGATGCCGCGGACCTGAGCCAGGATACGTTCCTGCGATTGCTCGCCAGCTCGCAACGGATCGCCGACCTTCAGGAACCCCGCGCCTATCTGCTGACCGTCGGCAAACGCCTGCTGAGCAATTTCTACCAGCGCCGCAGCCTCGAGCAAGCCTACCTGGCCGCGCTGGCGGCGATGCCGGAAGACTGCGCGCCATCCCCCGAGACGCGTTGGCTGTTGCTGGAAACCCTGCAAGCCCTCGACGAACTGCTCGACGGGCTGCCAAGAGCGGTGCGCCGCGCCTTTCTCTGGAGTCAACTCGAAGGCCTCACCTACCAGCAAATCGCCGAACGGCTAGAGGTCTCGGAGCGCACGATCAAGCGCTACATGGCGCAAGCCTACGAGCATTGTCTGTTGGTGGACCTGTGAACAGCCCGACACACGATGTC
Source organism: Pseudomonas sp. NPDC086278 (assembly GCF_050280905.1). NCBI lineage: Bacteria > Pseudomonadati > Pseudomonadota > Gammaproteobacteria > Pseudomonadales > Pseudomonadaceae > Pseudomonas > Pseudomonas sp. NPDC086278. The sequence goes on along the minus strand of NZ_JBNNWE010000064.1, from coordinate 28,454 downwards.
CGTCAGGCCGTGCGCGCTGCCGCGCAGTGGCTGTCCTTGCTGGAATCTGGCCATGCCAACGAGCAAGATTGGGCCAATTTGCAGCGCTGGCGCGATAGCTGCGCCAGTCACGAGCATGCCTGGCAAAAGGCCCAGGCCTTGCGCCAACGGTTTACCGAACTGCCGTCAGCGTTGGCGCTCAAGAGCCTGGACCGTCCCGACCCAGGTCGGCGTGTGGTGCTCAAGCGTGCCTTGGGTGCGGTGGCGTTGGTGCCGGCTGCGTGGTTGATCAGTCGCCAGTTGCCGCTGGAGGTCTGGCGGGCCGACCTGCACACCGCCACCGGCGAGCGCAAAAAAGTGCAGCTCGCCGATGGCAGCGCTTTGCAGCTCAACACGGCCAGCGCCGTTGACGTCGATATGCAAAACCGTCGGCTGAAACTGATCGAAGGCGAGATGTCGCTGAAGGTGCCAGGCGCTTCACCGCTGACAGTCCAGACCCGATTCGGTCAGATTCTCGTCAGTCAAAGCGAGGTCTGTGTCCGTCAGGAGGCGAATGGTTGCCGGGTTTCGGTCTACAACGGTGCCGTGCAATTGCAGCCCTTGCGAGGGGCGGCGCTGACCTTGCGCAGCGGCCAGCAGATCGACCTGCAAGCCTCGGGCGCCGGTGCGATCGGCCCGTTCGACGCGTCGGCGCCGGGCTGGCGTGAGGGCGTGTTGATGGCGAAAGATCAGCCATTGGGCGATTTCCTGCGCGAACTCAGCACTTATCGACCGGGCGTGCTGCGTTGGGAGCCAGCGCTGGAAACGCTGCGAGTCACCGGCAGTTTCCGCCTCGACGACACTGATCGGGTACTGGCATTGCTGGCCGTCAGCCTGCCGCTGGAGGTGCATTCCCGGACCCGCTATTGGGTCACACTGACGCCGCGCAAAAATAGTGTGTGAAGCCTGTCCCCTTTTTTCGGCTCGCTTGTCATTCAAGGCATGTGAACGAATCAAGAGAGCTTCTTCAATGCCCGTAGTCACGTCTTTCAGTTTGCGTCCGTTGTTGCGCCTGAGCCTGTTGGTCAGCTTGAGTGCGAGTCCGCTGTTCATTCCCGTCAGTTGGGCCGAAGACAGTAGCCGCCGCAGTTATCAGGTGCCGGCCGGCAGCCTGAGCGATGCGCTGACCCGTTTCGCCGGTCTGGCCGGCGTCAATCTCTCGGTTGATCCGGCGCTGGTGAGCGGTCGCAGCAGCGCCGGCCTGTCCGGTGAGTTTGCGGTGGAGGAGGGCTTCGCCCGACTGTTGCAGGGTTCCGGGCTGCAACTGCAACCGGTGGGCGAGCAGGCTTACATCCTGACCCCGGCGCCCGACGGCAGCACCCTGCATTTGGCGCCTACCTCGATTCTCGGTGCCACCGCTGACGCGGATGACCCCGCGTACGCCGGCGGCCAGGTAGCGCGTCGCGGTTCGCAAGGCTTGCTCGGCTCCAAAGATTTCATGGACACGCCGTTCAGCATGACCACCTACACCAGCGAGGCAATTGAGAATTTGCAAGCTCGCACCTTGGGCGATCTGGTCGCCAGCGATCCCTCGGTTCGCGCCACCAACCCGGCGGGCGGGCGTTATGAGCAGTTCACCATTCGCGGGCTCAGCCTGTTCAACAGCGACGTTTCCTACAACGGTCTCTACGGCGTGCTGCCGACCTACACGATCGACATGGAAATGGCCGACCGCGTCGATATCCTCAAAGGCCCGAGCCAACTGATCAACGGCATCTCGCCGCGCGGCAGTGTCGGCGGCGGCATCAACGTGGTGCCCAAGCGCGCGACCGACGCGCCCATCACCTCGTTCACCGGCAGCTATGCCTCCGACAGTCAGGTCGGTGGTGCCGTGGATGTGGGCCGGCGCTTCGGTGAAGACAACAAGTTCGGCATCCGTTTCAACGGCGTGAAGCAGTCCGGCGACACCGAATGGGATCACCAGAGTATCGACCGCGAAATGGCCGTACTGGGCCTGGATTTTCGCGGTGAGCGCCTGCGCCTCTCCACTGACATCGGGCGCACCGAGCGCGATACCGACGCCCCGCAAGAGCGCGTGCAGGTTGGCGCCAACGCGCAGGTTCCGCATGCCAACGATGTGCGGCACAACTACGCGCAACCCTGGAGCAAAGCGAGTACCAACGATACGTTCGGTACGGTGAACGGTGAGTTCGACGTCAGCGATTCGGTCATGCTGTACGGCGGCGTGGGCGCGCGTAAAAGCAATCATGACTTCCTGCGCCATGCCGTTGCGGTCACCAACGACGCTGGCGATTTCAGCGTTTTGCCCCGTGACTTCACCCGCGACGAAAATGTCCGGACGGCCAGGGCGGGCGTGCGCAACTGGTTTCATACCGGCCCGGTAAGCCATGAGGTCAATCTGGCGGCGAGTTACTTCTACATGGACTTCGAAAACGGTGGCGCACGGTATGCCGCAGCCCCGAGCAATCTTTACGACCCGGTGGAAACACCGACCCCCGGCAGACCCACTCGATTCGATTCGAAGGTCTACACCGAGAACCGCTTCAGCGGCGTGGCGTTGTCCGACACTCTGGGCTTTTTCGATGACCGGCTGCTGCTGACCCTCGGCGCTCGCTGGCAGCGCGTGAAGGTCGACGACTGGTCGGACGATGTCAAAGGTGACACCGCCTATGACGAGGAAAAGGTTTCGCCGTCGGGCGGCATCCTGTTCAAGGCCACCGACAAACTGTCGCTGTACGCCAACTACATGGAAGGCCTGAGCCAGGGCAAGATCGCGCCGTCGACCTCGATCAACGAGGACGAGATTTTCCCGCCGTTCATCAGTCGGCAAGTCGAGGTCGGCGCCAAGTACGACGCGGGCGCATTCGCGGTGACCGCTGCGGTGTTCCGGATCAAGCAGCCGGCGTACGAGACCAACGCCACCACGCGGCTCTTTGGCCCGAACGGCAAACGGCAAAACGACGGTGTGGAAGTGAGTGTGTTCGGTGAGCCGATTCAGGGTTTTCGCCTGCTCGGTGGCGTCATGTACATCGACAGCGAGTTGACCAACACCACCAACGGCACCTTTGATGGCAATCGCGCGCCGGCGACACCGAAATACAACGTCAACCTGGGCGTCGAATGGGACGTGCCGACCGTTCAGGGCCTGACCCTGACCAGCCGCGGCATCTATTCCAGCTCGCAGTTTCTGGACCAGTCCAATAACAAGCAAATCGACTCCTGGGAGCGTTTTGACGTGGGGGCGCGTTATGCATTCAGGGTCGACGAAAAGACCATCACCCTGCGTGGCAATATCGAAAACGTGGCAGACAAACGCTTCTGGAGTTCGGCCGGGGCCTCGGATGACAGCGAGCCCGGTTTGACGCTGTCGACCCCGCGAACGTACCTCCTTTCGGCAACTGTCGACTTCTGAGCCGCTCGCGCCTGCAATAAATCTGTAGCCGCTGTCGAGCCGAAAAAGCTCGACAGCGGCTAGCAGTGATCCTGTTTGTCTTCCTCTTTCTCCTCATGAAATCCGTGCTTGCCGTCCGCGCTACCGATGCCGGATTCGCCGCGCAAAGCGGCAATAATCTGATTATTCGGTCAGATTTTTGTAACTGGTTGTTTGCTGTAAGCGCAGAAACCTATAAAGTTAACCTTTCGGTCAGCTTTGCACTGTCAACACAGCCCTTCGCATCGTCAAAAAGGGTTTCTGCAAGACTCGAGATTTCCAGTACATAACCAAAAGGGCGGGCCCATAACCGCCCAGAGGATGATCCATGTCCAACCGTGATATATCCCGGCGCTCGTTCCTTCAGGGCGGGCTGGTAGCGGGCGTGAGCGTTACGCTGACGCCGCTCAGCAGTCAGGCGCTGGCGGCCTTGATGGAAAACAGCGTGACCGTGCCGTCCGAGCAATGGCTTGGCAACAACGGCAAGGCGCGCTCGCGCAACGATGCCCTGTCCAAAGTCTGTGGCAGCAAGGTTTTTGCCCGCGACATTCGCAGCAAGGACATGCCGGGCTGGCCCGAGCAACAAGGCCACGCCATGTTGCTGAAAACTACCAAGGCTGATCGCATCTACGCCGGGTATGACCTGTCGTGGCTCGGTGCCGAGTTGCAGCCGGACCGCATCGTCACGGCCGCTGATCTGGTCAAGGACGGCATCGTCTTCCCGGAAGAGCACGCGCCCGATCCGCTGCTGCCCGAAGGCAAGGTGCCGATGTTCATCGGTCACCCGGTCGCGATTCTGATCTGGAACGACTTCGAGCGCTTCCGTCAGGCCAAGGCCAAACTCAAATTCAACGACAAAGCGATTCGTTACGGCGCCCAGGTTCCGTATTACGAAGGCGATCCTTACGGCAGCTTCCGCTACGTGCGCGTCGGCGGTGCGACCTCGGCAGACGAAGACGAGTTCGCCAGCCTCAAGGATTCGATCCTGTTCCCGATGCTGAAAAACCGTCGTCCGGTGTGGAATTCCCAGCCGGATCTGCACGGCAACCTGACCGAGCGTGGTTTGTTTTACGCGGAGCGCATGAAGCAGCAGATCGACACGCCGCCCGACAATTGGCTGGTGTTCGACGAGCGCTACAAAACCCCGTCGATCGAGCCGGCCGCGATGGAGCCGGACAACGGCAATGGCTGGTACGACCCGGCGACCAAAACCCTGCATTTCGTCGTGGCGACCCAGTGCCCACTGGAAGCGGCGAGCGAGACCGCGAAGATGATTGCGCCGTCGCGCTTCGGCCTGGCCAACCTGAACATGCACCCCGGTTACACCGTGGGTTACGGTTCCAAAGACCACAACATCTTCGTCTACTACGCAGCCCTCGCGGCGTTGTACGGCGCCGGCGTGCCGGTGCGTCTGGCCAACGACCGCTATGAGCAATTCCAGAGCGGCATCAAGCGTCACCCGTTCGATATCCGCTACCAATTGGCGGTGGACAAGAGCGACCACAGCTTCAAGATTTTCCGTGCCGAAATGAGCGTCGACGGCGGCGGACGAATCAACTACAGCCCATCGGTGGCAGCGGTCGGCGCCACCGCTGCGCAATCGATCTACTACATGCCGCAGAACGATTTGCAGGTCACCGCTTACCATTCCCGCGCCGTTGAAGCCGGGTCGATGCGCGGTTACGGCACGCTGCAAAGCATGGCTTCCACCGAGATGATGGTCGACGAAATCGCCGGTCGCCTCGGCATCGACGCCATCGACCTGCGCAAGAAAAACGCGATGCGCTCGGGCATGAAAAACACTCAGGGCGCGGTGCCGGCGGGTGCGTTGCGCCTGCACGAAATTCTCGACAAGGCCGCCGTGCACGATGTCTGGAAAAACCGCGACGCGATCAAACAGCAGCGCGAAGCAGCCGATCCGGACAATTGGTACGGGGTCGGTTTCGCCATCTGCCAGAAAGACTTCGGCACCGGTTCCGAAGCGCCGATGGCGAGCATCGAATTCACCGCCGAAGGGCACGTGACCCTGCGCCACATCGGCATCGAGATCGGCACCGGCATGTCCACTTCCCAAGCGCTGGTGGTCGCTGATTTCATCGGCGTCCCGGCCACCGACGTGAAGACCGGCGAAACCGAATGGAAAGAGTTGCAGCTGATCACCGGCGGCAACCCGTACATCATGAGCCAGGCCGAACAGGACGGTTTTCTGCGCAACCCGCGCTGGGTCGGCAAGCTCGCTTCGGCCTCGTCGGCGACCAACTCGGCTTACTACTTCAGCCACGCCACCCGCGAAGCGTCCCGCGTGTTGTTCAATCACGGTTTGTGGCCGGCGGCGTTGCAGATCTGGGGCCAGGGCCCTTACGGAGGCCAGGCCAACCCGTACGTGGTTCGGCGCGAAGACGCGCATTGGGTTGACGGCAAACTTACCGCCAACGGCATGCAGCCATTGAGCTTTGAGCAGTTGGCCAGGCACGCCCACGAAAAAGGCCTGGTGACCGGCGCAACCGTGCATGGCTTCAACCGCTGGAGCTGGGCCGAGGCCGAGTTCAGCATTGACGGCGTGCGTGAACGTCTGCCGCTTGATGGCCTCGCAGTGAAGTACGGCGATGGCGCCCCGAAGGCGAAACTGGCGCAGATGACCAGCGCCGGTTTCCATCTGCTGGATCGCCAGAACGTGCATTACCCGGACACCCAGTTGAACAACGCGGCGGTGACTTACTACAGCCCGGTCGCCACGCTGGTGGAATTGAAAGTGAACAAAGGTTCGGCGGAAGTTGAGGTGCTCAACCATCACTCGTGGGTCGAGTGCGGTCGGGTGCTGGTGGAAGAACTGGTGCGCGGTCAGCTCGAAGGCGGGATCGCCATGGGCATCGGTCATGCGCTGATGGAAGAGATGCCGCTGTACGAAGGCGGGCCGGGGGAGGGCGACTGGAACTTCAACCGTTACCGCTTGCCGATGGCGCGCCACGTTGCGGTGTGGAAACAGACCGCTGACATCCTGCCGCCGCTGTCGCCGAGCGACCCGTCGAAGGGCATTGCCGAAGTGGTGATGATCCCGGTAGTCGGTGCCATCGGTAACGCCGTGGCCCACGCCATCGGTAAACGTGTTCGCGACCTGCCTATCACTTCTGCACGCATCAAGGAGGCCCTCAATGGCTAACCGTCCGCTTCAACTGACCCTCAACGGTCAATCCGTCGGCCCGGTGGAAATCCCTGATGACCTGCCGATGATCGATTACCTGCACGAATACAAAAACCTCACCGGCTCGCGTCTGGGCTGCGGTCAGGGCATCTGCCACGCCTGTGTGGTGATCGTCGATAACCCGGACGGCACCAGCGAAGAAGTGCGCACTTGCATCACCGGCGCGCATTACTTCGAAGGCAAAAAAGTACGCACCATCGAAGGCCACGCCAAACGCGACGAGGAAGGCAAAGTCACCGAGCTGAACCCGATCCAGCAGCGTTTCGTCGATGAATTCGCCTTCCAGTGCAGCTATTGCGCGCCGGGTTTCGTCAACGCCGCGACGGTGCTGGTCGAGAAGCTGCAACGTCAGCCCATCGTCAAAAGCCAGTTGGAAAAAGTCATCGAGGACAGCCTCGGTCACCACATCTGTCGCTGCACCGGCTACGTGCGTTATTACAGCGCGACGCGCAACGTGCTGACCGATCTCGGCCTGGTCAAGGAGGGTTAAGCATGAAACATCTACTTTCCCGCCTCGCGTTGGCGGTTGGTCTGGCCGCGCCGGTGTTGTTGGCGCACGCGGACGATCAGGTCAAGCGCGGCGAATACCTTGCCCGCGCCGCCGACTGCATGGCGTGCCACACCGCACCGGGTGGCGCGCCGTATGCGGGCGGCCTGCCAATCGTCTCGCCGTTCGGCACGATCTACGGCACCAACATCACCCCGAGCAAAGAGCATGGCATCGGCCTCTACAGCGACGGCGAATTCTTCGCCGCGCTCACCGAGGGCAAGCGTCGTGATGGCGCAAACCTGTACCCGGCGATGCCGTATACCTCGTATCACCTGATGCCGCGCGAAGACTCCGACGCGATTCATGCGTACCTGAAAACCCTCGAACCGATTGAACGTGCAGCGCCGGTCACCCGCCTGAGTTTTCCGTTCAACGTTCGTCTGGGGTTGATGGGGTGGAACATGCTCTACGGCAAGGACGTGAAACTGTCGTCCACCGAAGGCAAGAGCGAAGCCTTCAAGCGCGGCCAGTACATGGTCGATGTGCTCGGTCACTGCGGCGAATGCCACACGCCGCGCGGCTTGCCGGGCGCGATGGAGCAGGACAAACGCCTGACCGGCGGCCTGCTCAATGGCTATCTGGCGCCAAGTCTGCTGGCCAATGACCTGGCTGCTCGCGGCTGGAATCACCAGGACCTGAGCTCGTTCCTCAAGCACGGCATGAGCGCCCAGGGCACGATGTTCAACGAGATGTTCCCGGTGTTCCACAACAGCACCCAAGGTCTGAACGACCCGGACCTGGCGGCGATGGCGACCTACCTGCTCGGCGATCAGCCACCGGCGGCCAAGGTGTTGACGGACGTGCCGCTGGACACGTTAAGCGCCAGTGCCCAGCGCGGTCGTCAGGACTACCTGAACGTCTGCGCCGGTTGTCACGCGGTCGGTGGCGAAGGCAAACCGCATATCGCGGTGGCCATGCGCGGCAACACCACGCTGCGCCTGGAAGATCCGCGCAACCTGGTACGAGTGATCGACGACGGTATCGGTGAACAGAAGTTTTCCGGGTTCGAACACATGCAACCGATGCCGGCGTTTGCCGAGAAGCTCAGCCACGAACAACTCACTGATCTGCTGAACTATCTGCGTCAGGGTTGGGGTGGTCAGTCGGGTGATCTGGTGGTGGGCGACGTGCAAAAACTGCGCGCCGATGCTCCGCCGCTCGAGCACAAGGCGCACTGACATGCAGCATCTCGATCTGCAAGTCGTGCGCCGGGCGCTGGAATGGTCGACGGCTGGCCAGTGCCTTTGGCTGTGTACGGTGCTCGCCACGTATGGTTCGGCGCCGCGCGCGCCGGGCTCACTGTTGGCGGTCAATACGGACGGCCAATGGATCGGCTCGCTGTCCGGCGGTTGCGTCGAGGAAGACTTTCTCGAGCGCGTCGCCGAGGGTGTGTTCGTTGATCCAGTCTGCTTGGTTCGCTATGGCGAAGGCGATGATCCGCGTTCACGCGTCAGCCTGCCCTGTGGCGGCGTGCTCGATGTGCTGGTCGAGAAACTTGAGTCGGACTGCGAGGTTCAAGCGCATCTGCGCGAACTGGAGTCGGCGCTGTTGGGCCAGCGCCGGCTGATCCGCGAAGTCGATCTGGCCAGCGGTGCACGCAGCCTGTTCGCTGACCGCGAGCAGGGCGCGCGCATCGACCGCGAGATCGATCGAGTGCGTGTGCGCGTCGGCGCGGCCCAGCGCTTGCTGCTGGCAGGCTATTCCAGCGTCGCTCACGCCTGCGCCGAATTTGCGGTCGGCTTGGGGTTCGAGGTGATCCTCTGTGATCCGCGCGACGAAGTGCTGGAAGGCGTGGTGCTGGAAAACGTCGAGATTCGTCGTCAACTGCCGTCGGTGTTCATCGCCGATGGCGGCTGCCACAGCGACACGGCCGTGGTGGCGTTGACCCACGATCCACGCATTGACGATCTGGCGATGATGGAAGCGGTGCGCACCGAGGCGTTTTACATCGGCGTGATGGGGTCGATGCAGACGTCGCAAAAGCGCTTTGAGCGGTTGCGCAGGATTGGTGGTTTGGGCGACGTTGAACTCGCAAGAATTCACGCCCCGATCGGCTTGAACCTGGGCAGCAAGACGCCGGCGGAAATCGCCCTCGCCGTGCTCGCCGACATCCTGCGGATTCGCAGCGGCATCGCGCGGGATCGACTGTAAACACCAATCCCCTGTGGGGGCGGGTTTGCTCGCGAAGGCGGTGTGTCATGAGCATCTGACTCGGCTGACACGACGCCTTCGCGAGCAAGCCCGGCCCCACAGGAATTAGTGTTGTCTCTGTGCCGTTTTTTCGGCTTTCCCTTAAAAAATCTTTAATCGCACCGAAGCTTCCGTGGCGTGTCCATACTCCATCGCATTGTTCGCACCCGTGGACAGCGCCTGGAGGAAGTCCGCATGACTGCATCGACAGCAAAACCGGTCTGGTTCATCACCGGCTGTTCAACAGGTTTCGGCCGTCAACTGGCCTTGCACACGCTCAGCCTGGGTTATCCGACCGTGGTCACCGCGCGCAACCCGGCGCAGGTCGAAGACATCGTCAAAGGCCACGAAGACCATGCGCTGGTGTTGAAACTGGATGTCACCGATCCGGCACAGATTGACGCCGCCGTAGAAGCCGCCCAGGCGCGCTTCGGTCGCATTGATGTGTTGGTCAACAACGCGGGCGTCGGTTACTTCGGTTCGTTCGAAGAGAGCGATCTGGATGAAGTTCGCAAGATGATGGAAATCAACGTTTGGGGCCTGGCGCAGATGACCCGTGCGGTGCTGCCGGGGATGCGCCAGCAGCGCAGCGGCACGGTGGTGAATATTTCTTCGGTGGGCGGGATCGTGGCGTTTCCGGCCGTGAGTTTCTACCACGCGACCAAGTTTGCGGTAGAAGGCATGTCCGAATCGCTGGCGCAGGAAGTCGGGCCGTTGGGCATCAAGGTGTTGATCGTCGAGCCGAGTGGTTTCCGCACCGATTGGGCCGGGCGTTCCGCGAACGAAGCGAGCCAGACCATCGACGATTACCGGGAGACCGCGGGCAAGCGTATGGAGATGATCCGTGGTTACAGCGGCAATCAGCCGGGTGATCCGGTGCGGGCGGCGGTGGCCATCGTCAACGCGGTCGAGGCCGAGAATCCACCGTTACGCCTGCTGCTGGGCAAAGCGGCGTTATCCGGCGGACGCGGCAAGATTGAAGCGCTGCGCAAGGATTTCGAGGATTGGGCCAGTGTCAGCGAAGGTGCCGATTTTCCAAGCTGATAGCCAACACAAAACCAAATGTGGGAGCGGGCTTGCTCGCGATGGCGATTTCAAGAACGCTTTCGCCGGCAGGTTGTGCTCCCACGGATTGCAGTGTCGCTCAGTACCCGAACTTGTCTCGTAGCCCGTAATACCACGCGCCCAGCGCGGCGAACGGCGTCCGCAGCAGTTGTCCGCCGGGAAACGGGTAGTGCGGCAGGTCGGCGAACGCGTCGAAACGTTCAGCCTGACCGCGTAACGCTTCGGCCAGCACTTTGCCTGCGAGATGCGTGTACGTTACGCCGTGACCGCTGCAACCCTGGGAATAGTAGATGTTGTCGCCCAAGCGTCCGACCTGGGGCAGGCGCGATAGAGTCAGCAGGAAATTGCCAGTCCAGGCGTAATCAATCTTCACGTCCTTGAGCTGCGGGAAGGCCTTGAGCATCTTCGGCCGAATGATCGCCTCGATGTTCGCCGGGTCCCGCGCGCCATAAACCACACCGCCGCCGAATACCAGGCGCTTGTCACCGGTCAGGCGGTAATAGTCGAGCAAGTAATTGCAGTCTTCGACGCAGTAATCCTGCGGCAACAGACGCTTGGCCAATTCATCGCCCAACGGCTCGGTAGTGATCACTTGAGTGCCGCACGGCATCGATTTGGCGGCCAGCTCCGGCACCAGATTGCCGAGGTAGGCATTGCCGGCAACGATAATGAATTTGGCCCTGACCTTGCCCTGCGGCGTGTGCACCACCGGGTTCGCACCGCGCTCGATGCGCACTGCTGGCGATTGCTCATAAATAGTGCCACCCAGCGACTCGACCGCTGCCGCTTCGCCCAGCGCCAGATTCAGCGGATGAATGTGCCCGCCGCTCATGTCGAGCATGCCGCCGACATACTGATCGCAATCCACCACTTCACGGATGCGCGTTTGATCCAACAGCTCAAGCTGCGTGTGACCGAACCGTTCCCACAGACGCTTCTGCGACTCCAGATGCCCCATCTGCTTGGCGGTGATCGCGGCGAACACGCCACCGTCCTTCAAGTCGCACTGGATATTATATTTGGCCACCCGCTCACGAATGATTCGCCCGCCCTCGAACGCCATCTGCCCCAGCAACTGCGCCTGCAGTGGGCCGACACTGCGCTCGATTACATCGATGTCGCGGCTATAACTGTTAACGATCTGACCACCGTTACGGCCCGAGGCACCGAAACCGACTTTGGCGGCTTCCAGCACTGTCACCTTAAAACCGTTCTCCAGCAAAAACAGCGCAGAGGACAGGCCGGTATAACCGGCGCCGATCACACAGACATCCGTCTCGACTTCGTCCTGCAAGGCCGGGCGCGGCGGTACCGCGTTGGCCGATGCGGCGTAATAAGACTCTGGGTAGGGGGTGTTCGCCATCCTGCAGCCTCTGTTTAATATATTTTACGAGTGCGCCGATCCTACCCCAGTTAAAAAACGACCGCCAGCCACCCGGAAATTCTTCGCCGTCACCGCCAAATTAAATATTTCGCATATTCATAGAGTTAGCTCGAAAAAAGATGTTGACACCCCTCCGGAATTCCGTAGAATGCCGCCTCACAGCAGGCACGTAGCTCAGTTGGTTAGAGCACCACCTTGACATGGTGGGGGTCGTTGGTTCGAGTCCAATCGCGCCTACCAAACAAAATCCGCTCTGCTGGGCGGTCTAGAGGGGTCACCGGAAACGGTGACCCCTTTTTGCTTTCTGCGATTTGCAAAACTCCACCTCACGACGCCAATTCGGCGCCCGCCACCCTCGACTGGATCTACATCTTCTTCGGTTCGCGCAAGCGGCTTGGTGACATGCTCGCCTATACGAAAGTAATTCGATCCAGATAAATACGACTGCTCTGAGCATCAAGTTCGCAGTGCAAGAACCACAAAAATAGTGCGGATATTTAATCACTTAGAAAATTTATTAACTGAATGGTCCGCAAAAACATATTGTTACAAGTGTCGGTTTTAGGTAAGATTGCTTCGCGTTCACCACCACGGTTTATGCATTTTTAAGGTCCAAGCTTCCATCAGCTGCTTGGGCTTTTTTTTGCCTGAAATTTGCCTTGGATCGTTCGATCGTCAAATGGGGCAGCTTGAGCTTTTCACCAACGCCTGCCCAATCAGGCAAACCCCGGCGTTTTAGGCTACTACTGACAGGCCACACCCAATCTCTGTCTGACGGGAGTCTGTCGATGCTGGTTCATTGGTTTCTTGCGGCGGTTCACTTGCTGGCCTTGGCAGTGGCGTTCTGGGCAGTTTTGACCCGGGGCACTGCATTCAGTCGTCTGGCCGCCGGAACAGGGCAGGCTCGCCAGGTATTGCTGGCGGACAATCTGTGGGGAATCTCTGCGGTCATTCTGCTGATCACCGGGGGGATGCGCGCTTTTGGCGGTTACGAAAAAGGCACCGACTACTACCTGCATCAGCCACTGTTCCATTTGAAGATGACCCTCTTCGTGCTCATCCTGCTGCTTGAGCTTGCGCCGATGATCACGCTGATCAAATGGCGAATCGCATTGAGCCGTGGTGCGGTGATCAATGCCGGCCGATCGAAAATGTTCGCTCGTATCAGTCATACGGAAGCGCTGCTGGTGTTGCTGATGATCGTGGCGGCTACGGGCATGGCGCGCGGCGTGACGTTTGCCTAGTTAGGCATGATCGCGCTATTCCTCGGGACAAAACCGAAACGTCTGACAGCCACGCCATAAGGCATGACGTTAGTATCGGTTCACGTTTTGGCTGGGCAGGGAATGCAAATAAACGGCAGGGGATGCGGCGCTTGAATCTTTAGCCAGCCGTTGTTCGAAAAGTGAACGGGCTGGCTACTGACTGCAACAGGATTCAGGGAGTTTGTGGCTTGTCTGGAGCGGTCAGGCCCGCCTGAATGCGTTGGTAGATCTCTTCGCGGTGCACTGCGACGTCTTTCGGGGCATTGATGCCGATTCGGACTTGCTGGCCGCTAACGCCCAGAATGGTGATCGTAATGTCGTCACCGATGTTTATGCTTTCACCGACTTTGCGGGTGAGTATCAGCATGGTCTTCTCCTTGATTGCTTTGTAGGGCACCTGATTCAGACAGTGCAGAGGTCGGTGGTATGTATAGATTAGTGCGAAGTCTCACGGTTTGGGTGCCTCTTTCTGACGCGCAGATGCTGCATTAATTCCCAAGGCGTAACTATACAGAGGCCGGAACCATCATTCTCGTTGTTTTGTGCCCATTTTGCGGCACTCCGGAAGTATTCATGAATGTTAAAATCGCCGCTTTAGGCATTCCGAGGAAAACGCTGTGCGCAAAATGGTCTTGGTAATCGCGGTATTGGCGTTGACTGGGTGCGGTGAAGGGAAGGGCGTCGACGTTCAAAAGCCAAAACCGGCAGTCGTTAACGCCGCCGCAGAAGCGACAACCGGCCCGCAATGGGATCTCGAAGTCAAAGGTGAAACAACTCAGGCAGTCAGTGACCTTAGCGGCTGGTTGATCGAGCACAGTTTCGTTTCCAACGTTGTCATGGCGAATGGCAAACCGCGCATTCTGCTTGGCCCGTTCAATTCGAAGGCTGAAGCCGAGGCCAAACAGGCAGAAGTGGACGCGGCGCTCACTCGGGCTAAAAAACAGAACATTCAATTGCTGATCGTTGAGCATCCCCTCGCACAGTAACAAGCCACATCACAGGAGCTATTCGTCGGTGCGCCTTAAAGGGGATCCACATTGACTCGTTTTACCATGCAGTCACTGTCGATTCCCTGAAGGAGTTCCACATGGCCTCCGCCACCCCTTACAAACTGTTCGATGCAGTCCTTCAACACAAAAAAAACCTGAGTCCACATCTGATGCGCGTGACACTGGCCGGCCCGATGGTCAGTGAGATGGCATCCTGGGCGCCGGATCAACGCGTGAAATTGTTCTTCCCCGCAGAAGATGGGGCGCCCGCGAGGCTGACCCATGATGAAGGCTGGTATGCACGCTTTCGCTCGATGCCAGTTACCCAGCGCCCGGCGATGCGCACTTACACCATTCGGCATCTGCGGGCAGAGCAGGGCGAAGTCGACATCGATTTCGTATTGCACGGCGAAACCGGTCCTGCCTCCCGCTGGGCAATCCATGCGGTGGTCGGCGAGCCAATCCAGATCGTTGCGCCGGATCGTCAGTTTTCAGCGCAGGACACGGGCGGTTTTGAATGGAAACCGCCGCAGAAGCTTCGGCATCTTTTGTTGGTTGCCGATGCCACGGCATTGCCCGCAGCGTTAGGTATTCTGGACGAACTGGAAGCCTTGTCCGCCCCGCCGATGACTCAGGCGTTTTTCGAAGTGGATTGTATTGACGATGTGTTGCCGGTACCTGAATGGCCTGGTCTGTCGGTGCACTGGCTGATCCGGGGTCAGATGGCGGCCGGTTCGCAAATGGTTGAAGCTGTTCGCCGGGCCGATCTGGCAATACCTGCTTCGCTGGATCAAAAAGCAGTGCGGTTGGCCGACGTCAATGTCGATGAGGATATTCTCTGGGAAACGTCCGAGGCTTGCGCTGATGGTTTTTACGGCTGGATCGCCGGGGAAACCGCAGCGGTCATGAGTCTGCGCAAGCATTTGATCAAAGAGCGTGGCATCGCTCGGGAATCGCTGAATCTGATGGGCTACTGGCGCTCCAACAAAGTCGGCGGGTAGCAACGCAAAAGGCCTCAAGTTTTACACTTGAGGCCTTTTGGTTTTGCTGTGTGGCGCGATCATCCGCAGGATTTCAGGTCCACCGGCCCGACAAACTCGTTACCACGCCCCATCACACACGCCACGCTCTGATTGCGCTGGCGCTCCCAGGCTTCAACCGGATAAGTCTTGTTCCAGGCTTCGTACAACTGGCGGTCCTGTTTCGAAATACTCAAGCCGTACTGCTTGCTCATGTAGAAATAAGTCCGCGCAATCATGCCGCGAATCGAAGGGCGAGGCATGACCTTCTTGGCCTTGAAATCTACCTGGGTCAAGCACGAACCATATTGCCCGGTCTGCACTGGCAGCCAACCAAAACTGAAGTTATTGCGGTCGCCGTTCACTTCACCAATGCTCGGCACCAGGTTGTGCAGATCGGCTTCGGCCTTCTGATAAACCGGATCGTAGCGAGTGCAGTTCTTGCGTCCGCCTGCTTGCCAGCATTGCCGTTGATGGCCGATCTGCCAGGCCGGAACAATGTGTTCCCACTCAATGCGCGATGCGCGTTTGGCGTTCTTGCGCGGCACATACCCACAGGCTGCGAGGTTGACCTTGTTGCCCGAATATTTACAGCCGCAATAGAATTCGGTGGATTGCGGCGCATACAACTTCCAGGCGACTTTCTTCGCTTCGTTGAAGGTGCGAGGGGCAGCAGCCTGGGCGCCGACAGTGATGAACAGAAACAGCAAAGCAAACCAGCGGACACTCATTGACTCAATCTTCCTTTGGCACAACCCAAAAAATCTGCACGCCACCATCGTCGCGATAAGCGAGGGTGACGTTGTCGTTCTCGTCGATCTCTTCGAGCAATTGCTCCCACTCATCCATCGGTTCGTCCGGCAGACGAAAGATCAGCGCGGCTTTGGCTTTCTGCGCGGTGGGGGAATTGATGATTTTTTGAACGCGCATACCCATGCGTGCATAGGCGTCAGGAGAGGCAGAGGTGTTGGCCACGGAGTTATCCTTATTAAGCTGTACGTGCATACAGTATTTAACTGTAGGCATTTTCGCAACTGCTTAAAATTCAAGAAAATCCTCTGACAGCACTTTTTTCAGTTTGGTGTAGGAAGAAGGAAATATTTTTGTCGAAATTTGGAAGGTTGAATCTATCACTCGCCAAGGCTGCCGAGTGATAGAGCAAGCGCCCGACCAAAGCAGGTCGGGCGAGGGCGAATCAGTATTCCCATAACATCCATTGCAGAGCTTTGCTGTCGGTGGTTTTGGTCAGCGCTAAAGAAACCCACACTCAGGTCGATGCCTCTTCAAGGGATTTTTCTTTTCTGGAGTTCACATGGCTTTCTCTGTCGGTTTTCCCAATGCCGCCGCAATCACCATCGGTGGCAAGTCCACGGCTACGATCAACGCCTTGAGCGACGCGAGCGCCGACGCCTCGACGCAGCCAATTGCTAAAGATGAAAGCCAGGTCAGAACCGGCGGCGCGGCTGCGAGTGACAGCAAATCCGAAAGCAAAAGCAGCCAAAGCATCGCGGTGCAGGTGTTGCTCAAGCGCATGCAGGAACTGCAACAACAACTGCGCGAGCAACAGCAGCAATTGGCGGCAGCCCAAGCCGCTTCTTATCCGACGCCGGATGCCAAAGCCGCAGTCGTCATGACAATTGAAGGGCAGATTGCCGACACTAACGGAGCGCTCGCGCAAGTGACGGGAAATCTGGTCAGAGAACTGGCCAAAGATTCCGGTGCCGGGGCGCTCGTAAGCACGACCGCATGATCTGAGCGGGGTTGTGTATGGCTCGCTGAAACTCAAAACAGGTCGTTGACAAATCTCGGCAGGGTTCGCATAGTTCGGTCTCGCAAACGTTTGCGCGCTGTTCCCCATGGCTTGATACGTCGGTGGACGCTCTCAAGCTCAAGCCAGCGCTAGCGTTGCTCACAATAATCATAAGATCGGAGTGAACCCATGAAGCTGCCATTCGCTGGACGTCTTCTTGCTGTCGCCATGCTGGCCGCCGCATCCGCCGCATCCGCCGCATCCGCCGCGCTGCCTCTCTCATCGGCTTTCGCCGAGACACCTGAAAAACCTAAAGTCGCGTTGGTCATGAAATCCTTGGCCAACGAATTCTTCCTGACGATGGAAGACGGCGCCAAGGCTTACCAGAAAGAACACTCCGCCGATTTCGACCTGATCTCCAACGGCATCAAGGACGAGACCGACACCGCCGGCCAGACCCGTATCGTCGAGCAAATGATTTTGGCCAAGGTCAATGCGTTGGTGATTGCGCCGGCTGACTCCAAAGCCATGGTGCCGGTGATCAAAAAGGCCATCGATGCCGGTATTACCGTGATCAACATCGATAACCAGCTCGATCCGGCCGTGGTCAAAAGCAAAAACATCAGCGTGCCGTTCGTAGGCCCGGATAACCGCAAAGGCGCGCGTCTGGTAGGTGAATACCTGGCCAAGCAACTGAAGGCCGGTGATGAGGTCGGCATCATCGAAGGCGTGTCCACCACTACCAACGCCCAGCAGCGCACAGCAGGCTTCAAGGATGCGATGGAAGCGGCGCAGATCAAGGTTGTGTCGTTGCAATCCGGCGACTGGGAAATCGACAAGGGCAACAAGGTTGCCGCCTCGATCCTCAGCGAATACCCGGACGTCAAAGCCCTGCTGGCCGGTAACGACAGCATGGCCGTCGGTGCCGTTTCCGCGGTCCGTGCCGCGGGCAAGGCTGGCAAGGTGTTCGTGGTCGGCTACGACAACATCAATGCGATCAAGCCGATGTTGAAAGATGGCCGGGTCCTGGCAACCGCTGACCAGTTTGCCGCCAAGCAAGCGGTGTTCGGCATCGAGACTGCGCTGAAGATCATCAAGGGCGAAAAGGTCGACAGCGGCACCAATGGCGTGATCGAAACGCCGGTAGAGCTGGTCACCAAGTAATCCTTCTGGCGACACAATGGTGCTCGCCCGTCCGGGCGAGCGCATGGAGAGTTTTATGTCAGTTTCCGCCCCGAACGCTGTCCTCTCGGTCAGCGGCATCGGTAAGACCTACGCCCAACCGGTTTTGTCTGGCATCGACCTGACGCTGATGCGCGGTGAAGTGCTGGCGCTGACCGGCGAGAACGGCGCGGGTAAAAGCACGCTGTCGAAAATCATCGGTGGCCTCGTCACCCCGACGACTGGCCAGATGCAGTTCCAGGGGCAGGATTACCGTCCCGGCAGCCGCACTCAGGCTGAAAACCTCGGCATCCGCATGGTGATGCAAGAGCTAAATCTGTTGCCGACCCTCTCGGTGGCGGAAAACCTGTTTCTCGATAACCTGCCCAGCAACGGTGGCTGGATCAGCCGCAAGCAGCTGCGCAAAGCGGCGATCGAAGCCATGGCTCAGGTCGGGCTCGATGCGATTGACCCGGACACACTGGTCGGCGAACTCGGCATCGGCCACCAGCAAATGGTCGAGATCGCCCGCAACCTGATTGGCGACTGCCATGTGCTGATCCTCGACGAGCCGACCGCGATGCTCACTGCGCGCGAAGTCGAAATGCTGTTCGAGCAGATCACTCGCTTGCAGGCGCGCGGCGTGTCGATCATCTACATTTCCCATCGGCTTGAAGAGCTGGCCCGGGTTGCGCAGCGCATCGCGGTGCTGCGCGATGGCACCCTGGTCTGTGTCGAGCCGATGGCCAATTACAACAGCGAGCAACTTGTCACATTGATGGTCGGCCGCGAGCTGGGCGAGCACATGGACATGGGCCCGCGCCACATTGGCGCCCCGGCCTTGACGGTCAAGGGCCTGACCCGTTCCGACAAGGTGCGCGATGTCTCCTTTGAGGTGCGCGCCGGGGAAATCTACGGGATTTCCGGGTTGATCGGGGCAGGGCGCACTGAACTGCTGCGGCTGATTTTCGGCGCCGACATCGCCGACAGCGGCACCGTCGCGTTGGGCTCGCCTGCGCAGGTCGTCAGCATTCGTTCCCCGGCGGACGCGGTCGGTCACGGTATCGCGCTGATCACCGAAGACCGCAAGGGCGAAGGTTTGCTGCTGACCCAATCGATCAGCGCCAACATTGCCTTGGGCAATATGCCGGTGATTTCCAGCGGTGGCATTGTTAACAACGGTGATGAAACGTCACTGGCCAAGCGCCAGATCGATGCCATGCGCATTCGCAGTTCCAGCCCGACGCAGTTGGTGTCCGAACTGTCCGGCGGCAACCAGCAGAAAGTCGTGATTGGCCGGTGGCTGGAGCGCGACTGTTCGGTGATGTTGTTCGATGAACCGACGCGTGGCATCGACGTCGGCGCCAAATTCGACATCTATGCGCTGCTCGGTGAACTGACCCGGCAGGGCAAGGCGTTGGTGGTGGTGTCCAGTGACTTGCGTGAGTTGATGTTGATTTGCGACCGCATCGGCGTGTTGTCGGCCGGACGCCTGATTGACACCTTTGAGCGCGACAGCTGGACCCAGGATGAATTGCTTGCCGCCGCTTTTGCCGGCTACCAAAAACGTGATGCGTTGCTCAATGAAGCAGCGCCAAGGGATCTTCCATGAAAACTGCATCTTCTGCCGGCAAACGTAGTGGCAATTTTTACGGCCTGGGCACCTATCTGGGCCTGGCCGGTGCCTTGCTGGCGATGGTCGCGCTGTTCTCGGTCCTGAGCAGCCATTTCCTGTCGTATGACACTTTCAGCACCCTGGCCAACCAGATTCCCGATCTGATGGTGCTGGCGGTTGGCATGACGTTCGTGCTGATCATCGGCGGCATCGACCTGTCGGTGGGTTCGGTTCTGGCGCTCGCGGCATCGGCGGTCAGCGTCGCGATTCTCGGCTGGGGCTGGAGTGTCTTGCCCGCCGCTTTGCTCGGCATGGCGGTGGCGGCATTGGCCGGGACCGTCACCGGTTCGATCACCGTGGCGTGGCGAATTCCGTCGTTCATCGTGTCCCTCGGCGTGCTGGAAATGGCCCGTGGCTTGGCGTACCAGATGACCGGCTCGCGCACGGCTTATATCGGCGACGCCTTCGCCTGGTTGTCCAACCCGATTGCCTTTGGTATTTCGCCGTCGTTCATCATTGCGTTTGTGATCATCATCGTTGCCCAGGCGGTGCTGACGCGTACGGTGTTCGGTCGTTACCTGATCGGGATCGGCACTAACGAAGAAGCGGTGCGGCTGGCCGGGATCAACCCAAAACCCTACAAGATTCTGGTGTTCAGCCTGATGGGGTTATTGGCGGGTATTGCCGCGTTGTTTCAGATTTCCCGTCTGGAAGCCGCAGACCCGAACGCTGGTTCCGGTCTGGAGCTGCAAGTGATTGCGGCAGTGGTGATCGGCGGCACCAGCCTGATGGGTGGTCGCGGTTCGGTTATCAGTACCTTTTTCGGCGTGTTGATTATTTCGGTGTTGGCGGCGGGTCTGGCGCAGATTGGCGCCACTGAGCCGACCAAACGCATCATTACCGGCGCGGTGATTGTGATCGCCGTGGTGCTGGACACTTATCGCAGTCAGCGCGCAAGCCGGCGGAACTGAGTCATGGCAACGATCAAGGATGTGGCCGCGCTGGCGGGGATTTCCTATACCACCGTGTCCCATGTGGTGAACAAGACGCGGCCGGTCAGTGAAGAAGTGCGGGTCAAGGTCGAGGCAGCCATCAAAACCCTCGACTACGTACCCAGCGCCGTGGCGCGGTCGCTGAAGGCCAAAACCACGGCGACTATTGGTTTGCTGGTGCCCAACAGCCTGAACCCGTACTTCGCCGAACTGGCGCGCGGCATCGAGGATTACTGTGAGCGCAATTGCTATTGCGTGATTCTCTGCAACTCCGACGACAACCCGGAGAAACAGCGCAGTTACCTTCGCGTGCTGCTTGAAAAGCGCATCGACGGGCTGATCGTGGCGTCGGCGGGTGGCGATGCGGGGTTGGCGGAGGGCTTGGCAGGTGTGCGCACGCCAATGGTCATCGTCGACCGTGGACTGGACGGTGTGAATGCCGACCTGGTGCGCATCGACCACGAATACGGCGCCTATCTGGCCACTCGACATCTGTTGGAACTGGGGCATCAGGACATCGCCACCATCGGCGGCCCGGCCAGTACCAGTGTGGCGCAGATGCGCCTGGCCGGATTTTGTCGCGCGTTGCAAGAGGCGGGCATTGCGGTGTCGAGCGAACGCATGCTGGAAAGTGACTTCACCAGCACCGGCGGCTACAACGCCGCCGCGATTTTGCTGGAAAAGAATGCGCCCAGCGCAATTTTTGCTGGCAACGACATGATCGGCATCGGCGTATTGCGAGCCGCCGCCGAACGCAATATCCGCGTGCCGACCGAACTGTCGGTGATTGGCTTTGACGACATTCAGATGAGCCGTTACGTGTACCCGGCGCTGACCACCGTCGGCCAGTCGATCCTGCAGCTGGGGGAGATGGCGGCCGAAGTCCTGTTGCGACGGATTGCGACGCCGGCTATGCCGACGGACCAGCGGATTGTGACCCCGAGTATCGTCCTGCGAGAGTCGACGGCGCCGCTGGCCGGAGTGTTCGCCCAGTTCCGTTGACACCACTGAAATTGAAAGACCGCTGAAACTGAAAGCACCGCTGAAACCGAATTAATGAGTAGCAATGTATGCCAGCAAAAGTAGTGGTAATAGGCAGTCTGAACATGGACCTGGTAACCCGGGCACCCCGGCTGCCCCGTGGCGGTGAAACACTGATCGGCCAGTCGTTTACCACTGTCTCCGGTGGCAAGGGTGCCAATCAGGCGGTTGCTGCGGCGAGGCTGGGTGCGCAGGTGTCAATGGTCGGCTGCGTGGGCAACGATGCCTATGGCGACGAATTGCGCAACGCGTTGCTGGTTGAGCAGATTGACTGTCAGGCTGTCAGCACCGTCGAGGATTCCAGCGGTGTGGCCTTGATCGTGGTCGATGACAACAGTCAGAACGCAATCGTGATCGTTGCCGGGGCCAACGGTGCGCTGACGCCACAGGTGATCGATCAGTTCGATGCGGTGTTGCAGGCGGCAGACGTGATCATCTGTCAGTTGGAAGTACCCGATGCCACGGTCGGCCATGCGCTCAAGCGCGGTCGCGAACTGGGCAAGACCGTGATCCTCAATCCGGCACCGGCCAGTCGCGCGTTACCGACGGATTGGTACGCGTCCATTGATTATCTGATTCCCAACGAAAGTGAAGCCTCGGCCCTGAGCGGTCTCCCCGTGGACTCTCTGGCCAGCGCCGAAACAGCCGCCAGCCGATTGATCGCGCTCGGCGCTGGCAAGGTCATCGTCACCCTCGGTGCTCAAGGGTCACTGTTTGCCGACGGCTCGCGCGTTGAGCACTTCCCCGCACCGAAAGTGAAGGCTGTCGATACCACGGCGGCGGGAGACACGTTCGTCGGTGGGTTTGCCGCCGCGCTCGCAAGCGGAAAAAGCGAAGCCGAAGCGATCCGTTTCGGCCAGGTCGCCGCTGCATTGTCGGTGACCCGAGCGGGCGCGCAGCCCTCAATTCCTACCTTGTCCGACGTACAGGCCTTTAAAACATCATGAAAAAAACACCGCTGCTGAACATCGCGCTATCGCGGCTGATCGCGTCCCTGGGTCATGGCGACATGGTGGTGATCGGCGACGCCGGCCTGCCTGTGCCGAAGGGCGTCGAACTGATCGACCTGGCCCTGACCCAAGGCATTCCGGATTTCGTCAGCACGTTGAAGGTTGTGCTCAGCGAAATGCAGGTCGAAAGCCATGTGTTGGCCCAGGAAATTCTCGACAAACAACCACCGGCCCTGAGTGTGCTGGACGAGCTGAGTGCCGACGGCGCGTTGGGTCAGCGTGAACTGCTCAGCCATGACCAATTCAAAGTGCTCAGCCAACAGGCCCGGGCGATTGTGCGTACCGGCGAATGCGCGCCGTACTGCAACATCGTGCTGGTGTCGGGAGTGACGTTCTAACGCGTTTTACACCTATTTGTTTCCCCACGCACAAGGAGTGCGCTATGCACCGCTATGCTCAGAAATTGCACCACCTGCTTCGGAGTCTGCTGCTTTTGTCCCTGATTACCGCAACAAGCGCCCAGGCGGCGGAAAAGATCGACTTGATCATCGACACCGATCCGGGTGCCGACGACGTGGTCGCTTTGCTGTTCGCCCTGGCTTCGCCGGAAGAACTGAACATTCGTGCGCTGACCACGGTGGCTGGCAACGTGCGTCTGGACAAGACGTCGCGTAACGCACGTCTGGCGCGCGAATGGGCAGGCCGCGAGGAGGTACCGGTTTATGCGGGTGCACCAAGACCGTTGATGCGCACGCCGATCTACGCCGAGAACATACATGGCAAGGAAGGTTTGTCAGGCGTTACCGTGCATGAACCCGCTAAAGGCCTGGCCAAGGGCAATGCGGTCGATTATCTGATCGACACGTTGAAAACCGCCAAGCCCCACAGCATCACCATTGCCATGCTCGGTCCACAGACCAACCTGGCGCTGGCGCTGATCCAGGAGCCCGAGATTGTCCAGGGCATCAAGGAAGTGGTGATCATGGGCGGCGCGCATTTCAATGGCGGCAACATTACGCCGGTGGCCGAGTTCAATCTGTTCGCCGACCCGCAGGCTGCGGAAGTGGTGTTGAAAAGCGGTGTGAAGTTGACCTACCTGCCGCTGGACGTGACCCATAAAATCCTCACCAGCGATGCGCGCCTGAAGCAAATTGCGGCGATCAACAACAAGGCCAGCAAAATCGTGGGCGATATTCTCAATGAATACGTCAAGGGCGACATGGAGCACTACGGCATTCCGGGTGGCCCGGTGCATGACGCGACCGTCATCGCTTACCTGCTCAAACCGGAGCTGTTTACCGGTCGTTCGGTCAACGTAGTGGTTGATAGCCGCGAAGGCCCGACGTTTGGTCAAACCATCGTCGATTGGTATGACGGCCTGAAGGCCCCGAAGAACGCCTTCTGGGTTGAAAACGGCGACGCTCAGGGCTTCTTCGACCTGCTGACTCAGCGTCTGGCGCGTTTGAAGTAAGTCTTACACCCGCAGGTGCCAGCCTGCGGGTGTCTACGCTCTCTCGGTTTCCACCGCATCTGCGTGGTCGGCCGGGTACTTCTCGAATACCTGCTTGATAAATGACTGGGCAGCCTCTTTTCCCAGTGCTTTCACCAATAAATCGATACCAATGATTGCCAGCTCTTCCGGCGTGCCCGGGCTGTAAGAGCTGTGGCCCTGGGGCCACTTGACTGTAATGTTGGCGTCGATGCTTACGGTGGTCATGAGGGCGCTCGTGAAGTCGGGAAAGTCTGAGTGTCGAGTTAACCATTTTGCGTGGCGTTTGGCACTCCGACTTAGGCATGAGGGGAGGGCTATGCGACACTTGGTCTTCGATGGATTTTCTAGGATCACGCTGTGCAGATCGATTTGAATTCCCCTGACGGCTTGTCTGTCGCGGCTGTGCGTCAGTTGCTGGCCTGCGCTAGCGACGATGAACACACGCAATTGCGGGTGACCAAGGCCGGCATCGCCTACATTTCGTCGGGCGTCGTTGGCGGTACGGACATCGGCGGGCTGCTGTTCCGTCTGGAGACCTGGGCCAAGGGTTCCGGTTATGTGGGATTGGTCGCCGCAAGCGACGAAGTCTGGGTGATGCAGATTTTTAATGCATTGAAAGAGAACTGGCCAAATCCGCCTTACGATTACATCGACGTCTATTGAGTGTTGTTCATATTCAGTCACGATTGAGTGATGAACGGCTGGGCGATGCTCAGGCAAAATCGGCGCTTGTGCGGATTGAGGGGCAGGGTGATGGCATTCACCCTGAAACCAAACGCCGGATTGGCGGTCGCAAGGTCTCTGCTTAACTATTGGAAAAAAGGAGGCTTCATGCCTTGGAAGTTCGCGTCATTGGGTACTTTGTTCGCCTTCACACTGCTGGCTGGTTGCAGCAGTACGTCTTCGGAATCGGCGCCAGACCCTGTAGCGACGACTGACACTGGCCACAGCCGTTGTGAGGCAAAGGCAGCCGAATTCGCCATCGGCAAAGCGGCTTCGCCAGAACTTCTGGAGCAGGCGCGTACGCGTGCCGGTGCGCAGAATGCACGCTTCCTGTCACCTAACGACATGGTGACGCTGGAATACCGCTCCGATCGCCTGAACCTGAATACCGATGCGAGCCACGTGATCATCCGCGTCAACTGCGGCTGATCGCTTCGGGCTTTTGTTTCGTCCATAAAAAACCCCGTCACATGGACGGGGTTTTTTTAGTGCGCCAGAAACTTACTCTGGGCGGACTTGTGCAGCTTGCATACCCTTTTGGCCTTTCTCAGCCACGAAGGAAACGGTCTGGCCTTCTTTCAGGCTTTTGAAACCGTCGCTTTCGATAGCTTTGAAGTGTACGAACAGGTCGTCACCGCCACCTTGAGGAGTGATGAAGCCGAAGCCTTTTTCATCGTTGAACCATTTAACGGTGCCGGTTTGGCGATTAGACATGGTGTATCTCCAAGAAACATATATTTTCAGTAGTGCTGTGCTGCTCAGGCCAACTGGGCACACGGGACTATCATAGTCGAAATGTTCAGTTTGGGAGCCCCCCGGAGGGGATGTTTGCACTCACATTGCGTATTTTTCGCAACCCCTCATGGCTGAAAGCCCCGGATTAGGCGGGCTTGCGCCGTAGAAAGGGTCATTAAAAAAAGCCGTAAAAGCTGCGTAAATAATGTAATTCAGCCGCTTTTTGGCTATTTTTTTCCTTCGGATCACTCAAAAAAACGTTATTTCTGGACTCTGCACACCGAGATTTCTTTCAGCGCACGCTGGCCCAACTCCCCGTTAGGTGGCGTGTTCTTGTCCATCAGTTGCGCTATCTCTTGCGTCGTGAATTTCTTTTCCAAAACATCGGCGCCGCATGCGCAATGCTTCTGAGCTTCGGCCGGATTCACGCTTTTACTGGCAGCCATTGTGCAGTCCTCCATGTACTGGGCTTTCTCACCGGCTGGCCAGGCAGCTTGTGCGCTCAGCGGCAACAGCATGGCCAATGGGGCGGCTAGGACTAAAAGACGGATAACGCGCATGAGTGGAACTCCTTCGGGTCGATTATTCTGTGGCAATTCTCAGCCTATTCGAGGCTGAGCGTATATCTCAAGTTCACTTTGCACCGCAAAAGCGCGGAAATCTTCACGGTAAGAGACCTTGAGCGTCGATGACCGTTCATCTGTGCTAGGATTCTCCGCTCGCGCTTTTACTAGCTCCGGAGGACTTTTCGTCCCCGTAGCGGCAATGGTACGAATAACCCTGATTTGAATCCCAGTCACTCTGGTTCGGTTTCCGGTTGGCCGCAAGGCTCCTGCCGCTGTAAGGCAGGCGTTCATCATTGAATGGCCTGGATCGCGGATCTTGTACTGGCTCATCCCAACCCACGTGACCTTTGGTAGGGGTCACCACTAGG
The DNA here is from genome assembly GCF_050280905.1 of Pseudomonas sp. NPDC086278. Lineage (NCBI taxonomy): Bacteria > Pseudomonadati > Pseudomonadota > Gammaproteobacteria > Pseudomonadales > Pseudomonadaceae > Pseudomonas > Pseudomonas sp. NPDC086278. The sequence continues at coordinate 1,988 of NZ_JBNNWE010000064.1, read as the reverse complement.
AGAGGAGGCGCCATGCCAACTATTACTCTTCCCGACGGCAGTCAACGTTCATTCGATCACCCGGTTTCCGTAGCCGAGGTCGCCGCATCCATTGGTGCTGGCCTGGCCAAAGCCACCGTGGCCGGCAAGGTCAATGGCAAGCTGGTCGACGCCAGCGACATCATCGACAGCGATTCCACGCTGCAAATCATTACGCCAAAGGATGAAGAGGGGCTGGAGATCATTCGCCACTCTTGCGCCCACCTGGTTGGCCACGCGGTCAAGCAGCTGTACCCGACCGCCAAAATGGTCATCGGGCCGGTCATCGATGAAGGCTTCTATTACGACATCGCCTTCGAACGCCCTTTCACCCCGGACGACCTGGCCGCGATCGAACAGCGCATGCAGCAGCTGATCGAGAAAGATTACGACGTGATCAAGAAAGTCACTCCGCGCGCCGAAGTGATCGAAGTGTTCAAGGCCCGTGGCGAAGACTACAAGTTGCGTCTGGTCGAGGACATGCCGAACGAGCAGGCCATGGGTCTGTACTATCACGAAGAATACGTCGACATGTGCCGCGGTCCGCACGTGCCGAACACACGCTTCCTGAAATCCTTCAAGTTGACCAAGTTGTCCGGCGCCTACTGGCGTGGTGATGCCAAAAACGAGCAATTGCAGCGCGTTTACGGTACTGCGTGGGCTGACAAGAAGCAGCTGGCGGCTTACATCCAGCGCATTGAAGAAGCTGAAAAGCGCGATCACCGCAAGATCGGCAAGCGTCTGGGCCTGTTCCACACTCAGGAAGAGTCGCCGGGCATGGTGTTCTGGCACCCGAACGGCTGGACTCTGTACCAGGTGCTCGAGCAGTACATGCGCAAGATTCAGCGCGACAATGGCTATCTGGAGATCAAGACTCCGCAAGTCGTTGACCGCAGCCTGTGGGAGAAATCCGGGCACTGGGCCAACTACGCCGACAACATGTTCACCACTCAGTCGGAAAACCGCGACTACGCGATCAAGCCAATGAACTGCCCTTGCCACGTGCAAGTGTTCAATCAGGGTCTGAAAAGCTATCGCGAGTTGCCAATGCGTTTGGCCGAATTCGGTGCTTGCCACCGTAACGAGCCATCGGGTGCGTTGCACGGCATCATGCGTGTGCGTGCATTCACTCAGGATGACGCTCACATCTTCTGCACCGAAGAGCAGATGCAGGCCGAATCCGCTGCTTTCATCAAGCTGACCATGGACGTTTATGCCGACTTCGGCTTTAAAGACGTTGAGATGAAGCTGTCCACTCGTCCGGAAAAGCGCGTCGGTTCCGACGAACTTTGGGATCGCGCCGAAGCAGCGCTGGCTGCAGCCCTTGATAGCGCTGGCCTGCCGTATGATTTGCAGCCGGGCGAAGGTGCTTTCTACGGTCCGAAGATCGAATTCTCTCTGAAAGATTGCCTCGGACGCGTCTGGCAGTGTGGTACCCTTCAGCTCGATTTTAATCTGCCTGTCCGTCTGGGAGCCGAATACGTCTCCGAAGACAACAGTCGCAAGCACCCGGTAATGCTGCACCGGGCGATCCTGGGGTCCTTCGAACGATTCGTCGGAATCCTGATCGAGCACTACGAGGGTGCATTCCCTGCGTGGCTGGCTCCGACCCAGGCAGTGATCATGAATATCACTGACAAGCAGGCTGATTTCGCCGCTGAAGTTGAAAAAACTCTCAACGAAAGCGGATTTCGTGCCAAGTCTGACTTGAGAAATGAAAAGATCGGCTTTAAAATCCGCGAGCATACTTTGCTCAAGGTTCCCTATCTCTTGGTTATCGGAGATCGGGAAGTCGAGATGCAGACTGTCGCTGTGCGTACTCGTGAAGGTGCTGACCTGGGCTCGATGCCCGTCGCCCAGTTCGCTGAGTTTCTCCACGCACGCGTTTATCCATTTGATCGACGTGCCCTTGGCGACCGCCCTGTCCTGCGACACCTTGATCGAATACGACCTGCTGATTGATGACGCGG